>NZ_CP028472.1:300000-420560 GCF_003047105.1 Celeribacter baekdonensis | reverse complement strand
GTATTCCTCGTCGACCGTGGTGAACATGTTGGTCGCGCAACAAAACGGCATCCCACAATTCACCGCCTCCGAGGCCCCGTCGATCACGCAAAAGGGCAACCCTTATATTTTTCGAACCAATTGGGGTGCGCAAAAGGGGATGCCCAAAATTGCGGCCTATCTCAAGGATCAGCTGGGGGTGAGCACAGTGGCCGTTGCTTGGGCCAATACGGAATTTGGCAAAGGTGGCCATGACAGTTTCGTTGAAAACGTTAAGGCGGTCGGTTTGGACGTTGTGGCGGATGTGCCCTCAGAACAAGGTCAAGCGGATTTTTCCGCCGATGTTTTGAAAATCAAAAACTCCGGCGCTGAGGCGGTTTTTATTTACCTCACGCAAGAGGAAGCGGCGCGGTTTTTGATGGAAGCGGTCAAACAGGGCCTCGACATCCCGCGCATTGGCGACAGTGTTTTGACCTCTGAGAAGGTCATTGATCTTGCGGGTCCGGCGGCCAACGGCGCCAAAAGCCACGCCGCACTCACCATCGCCGCCGATGATCCTTTGGTGCACGAATTTGCCACAAAGTTCTCTGAACGGTTTGGCTATAGCCCCGATTACAACGGGATGAAGGGTTACATCGGCGCGTATACAATCAAATACGGCACGGAAATGGTCGGCGAAGTGAACAGTCAAAAACTTGCCGATGTCATGCACGGGCTGTCTTGATGCCAAGACCTACCCCGGCATTTTGATCGACATGTGCTGGGATGATGCCGGTGAGGTGTCGCGCAAAAGCTACATGGTGGAAGTTCAGGATGGCCGCGAAACGGTCTCCGAAGTTCTCCCCGCAAACTGAGTTTCGCAACGCATGCGGGGCCGCTCCGCGACCTCTGTTCCATCGGAGCAGAGGGTCTTTTAACACTCAATTGGGAAGGAATGGCGATGGCCGAACTTCTGCAAATTCTCATATCGGGCCTGTCGTCTGGTGCGATCTATGCCTTGGCCGCCGTGGGGTTCACCCTGTTGTGGCAGGCCTCGCAAACCATCAACTTCGCGCAGGGCGAATTCGTCATGTTGCCTGCCTTCTTCGTGTTGGCGGGGATGACCTTGTTTGGATTGCCGCTTTGGGCGGCCATCCTGACTGCCTTTGTGATGTCAATTGTGATCCTTGGCGCGATGTTCAAAAAGCTGGTGGTTGAGCCGATGCTGCCGCATGGTTCAATGCCTTTGGTGATCGCCACCATCGCCTTGGGGCTTTTGATGAAAGAAAGCGTCAAGGAATTCTATTCCGCCCAAGGTCAGCCCTTTCCGCCGCTGTTTCCGCAGCATGTGATGAATGTCTTCGGTGCGTCGGTGTCGGTTCAGGATCTCTGTAACCTTGCCGTGGCCTTTGCGGCGATCATCTCCCTGCAATTGTTCTTGCAACGCACCCGCACGGGCCGCGCCATGCAAGCCACCGCGCAAGATCCGCGCGTGGCCGAAATCCTTGGCGTCGATGTCAAACGAATGGTGATGTACACGTTTTTGATCAACGGCGCCTTGGCGGCCATCGCGTCCATCCTGATTTCACCAGTCTATCTGGCCAAATTTTCCAACGGCGAAACGCTTGGCATGATTGCCTTTATCGCGGCCATCGTTGCGGGTTTAACCAAATCAGGGGCGCGCTTGTCGGCGGGCTTTTGATCGGCGTGCTCGACAATCTCGCCGCCGTTTATATCTCCGCCGAATATCGCTCGGCGATCCCGCTTATCCTACTCATCGTCATCATCATGGTGCGCCCACAAGGCATCATGGGCACGTCCGAAGGGAGGACCGTATGACCGCTTTTCGCATTCTTTTCCTTATTGCTTTTGGTGTGGCTCTCCTGCTCGCACCGATGGGGCAGGGCAACTACATCATCTACATCCTGTGCTCTTGGTTGATCTTTTCGATCTCCGCTATGGGGCTGAACCTGACACTTGGCTACGCGGGCCAAATCAGTTTGGCGCAGGCCGCGTTCATGGGGATCGGGGCCTATGTCACCGCCCTTTTGACCATGGCAGGCGTGCATTGGCTCGTTGCGGTGTTTTGCTCGATCTCGGCCACGTTCTTGATCGGTCTGGTTTTGGGCTATCCGGCGCTTCGGGTACAACACCATTTTCTTGCCTTCGTGACACTTGCATTCAATGCGCTCGTCTTTCTTGTCTTGCGCAATGAGGATTGGCTTACGGGTGGCTCGCTTGGCCTCGTTGGCATCCCGCGTCCGGTGTTTGGTCCGTTCGATACGATGAAGCAACTGCCGTTCTATTACTTCACGGTTGTGTGTTTCTTGGTGACGGCGGGGGCGATGGCATGGATGTTGCATTCGCCTTGGGGCCGCGCGTTCAAAGCGCTGCGCGAAAATCCGATCCGGGCCAATTCCTTGGGTCTCAACACCACCCGTATGACGCTTTTGGCCTTTGCGATTGGCTCCTCTATGGCCGGTCTGGCTGGCGCGCTGCAAGCGCCCTTGGTGCAGTTCATCGAACCCGGCTCGTTCACGTTGATCCTGTCGCTCAAAATCTTGCTCATGGTGATTGTCGGCGGCTCTGGCTACTTCTTTGGTCCTATCCTCGGCGCGGCTCTTGTCGTGCTGCTGCCGGAAATGCTGCGCTTTACCGATGGCTATTACCTCATCATACGCGCTTTTGGTGCTCGTGGTCATGATCTTCTCACCGCAGGGGCTTTTGGGCCTTGGGCGTAAACTCCTGATCGCGATGAAACCTCGTAAAGAACGCGGCGATCTCAAACAGGGAGCACAGTTGTGATGCAAACGGAAACCGTTCTATCGGTCAAAGACATGACCAAACATTTCGGACCGATCAAAGCCGTCAATGGTGTCTCATTCGAGGTGCAAAAGGGCGAAATTCTGGGTCTTATTGGCCCGAATGGCTCCGGCAAATCGACGCTGTTCAATTGTATTCTCGGACAACTGGCGCCCAGTTCAGGTACGGTGCAGATCAATGGTAAATCTGTCGCAGGTGCACAGGCGCATGATCTCAACCGGCTTGGCGTTGGCCGCACGTTCCAACAGCTTTCGGTGTTTCCGCAAATGTCGGTGATCGAGAACATCATCATGGCGGGGCAGGAACACCACGGCACGATGCTGACGCGGCTGTTTGGCAAATCGGACGCGGGGCTGACGGGGGCTGCTGAGGATATGATCGCATTTTTTCGCCTCGGGCATTTGCGCGATGAGATGGCGGGGTCTTTGTCCTATGGCCAACAAAAGCTACTGGACGCGGCCATGGCGTTTATGGCGGGGCGGGGCTGGTGTTGCTTGATGAGCCCGCGGGCGGGGTCAATCTGACCATGCTGCAATATCTCAAAGAGCGTTTGATCACATACAACCACGAACATGGCACCACCTTTGTGGTCATCGAGCACAACATGGAATTCGTGATGTCGCTGTGCACGCGGATCATCGTGTTGGCCGAAGGCGAAATCATTGCTGAAGGCGCGCCCGAAGACATTCGCTCAAACCAAAACGTCATCGACGCATATCTGGGAGGCTGACATGTCGGCAATGTTGGAACTGAAAAACCTCTACGGGGGCTATGGCAAAATCACCATTCTCAATGGCACCACGTTTTCTATCCCGCGTGGCACGATCACCACGGTGATTGGTCCGAACGGTGCGGGAAAGTCGACGGTGTTCAAAGCCATTTTCGGGATGCTGGATATTCAATCGGGCTCTATCATGTTTGATGGTGAGGATGTGACACGCTCGACTCCGAAACAGATGATCGGTCATGGGGTCACCTATGTTCCCCAAGGCCGCAATGTCATCCCGCAGCTTTCTGTGTGGCATAATCTGGAAATGGGCGGGATCACCTCCTCCGATCAACCGAGCGTGAAACGCCGGATGGAACTGGTCATGGATCAATTCCCGATGCTGCGCAAATTCAAAGACCGTAAGGCGATTGAATTGTCGGCGGACAGCAAAAGCAGCTCGAAATCGCGCGCTCTCTGCTTCTAGACCGAAACTTGTGTTGATTGATGAGCCGTCGATCGGTCTGTCGCCCAATCTGGTGCAGGAGGTGTTTGAAACCCTCAAAACCCTGCGCGACGAAGGCGTGACGATCCTGATGGTCGAACAAAACGCCAAAGCCGCACTTGCGATGTCGGATGATGGGATCGTGTTGGAACTGGGGCAAATGCGGATGCATGAGCGGGCCGATGTTTTGCTCAACGATCCCAGAGTGGGCCAGCTTTTCCTCGGTGGTCACATGGAGGAGGTGGCGTAATCGCCACCCCCACTTTTGACGCTATTGCGTATATCCTGGGCGGGGGACACTCCCATCAAGGTTTGGCTCAACCCCCGTCCACCACAATCTCCTGGCCATTGATATAGGATGCCCGCGCCGATGCGAGGAAGACGGCCGCATTGGCCATGTCTTGTGCAGTGCCAATGCGGCCTGTCGGCACACGGCGCTCGCGTGCGGCTTTGACCTCAAGATTGGCATAGAACGGCTCGGACATCGGGGTCAGAACCAGACCGGGAGAGACCACGTTCGAGCGCACGCCTTTTGGGCCCCATTCATAGGCCAGCGCCCGCGACAGCATCGCTACAACCGGCCTTACCGGGCGAATAGGCGCCCGAAAAGGGCTGGGGCTGACTGGCAGAAATCGAAGCGACATGAACCAAGGCGCCCACGCCCTTGGCGATCATCTGTTTGCCAAAACTCTGAGCCGTGATGAAACACCCGTCCAAGTTGACCTTGAGCATGGCTTGCCAATCCTCAATCGCCAGATCCTCAAGCGGGCCGGGCCGCAGGATACCGGCGTTGTTCACCAACACATCCGCACCACCGAGTTTGGCGATGTGATCTGCCGCTGCCTCAACAGAGCGCAGATCGGACACGTCACAGCCAAAGCCATATCCGCCAACCGCATGGGCTGCCGCTTCGGCATCCTCTGTGCGGTAATCGAGGGCCACCACCGTGGCCCCAAGGCTTTGAACGCGTCCAACATGGCCCGGCCAATCCCGCCCGAGCCGCCAGTGACGACAACGATTTTTCCTGTAAAATCAATCCAGCTCATTCAGGCCACTCCCGCCAGATGACGGCCCGTGATGTAACCAAAGGTCAGCGCCGGGCGAGCGTGATCCCCGCACCGGGGTAGTTACCGCCCATGATCGAGGCACGGTCATTGCCCACCGCATAAAGCCCGTCAATCGGTGTGCCTTGGGTGTCGAGCACTTGGCCTTCGACCGTGGTGGCCAGCCCGTCAAACGTGCCCAAATCGCCCATGACGAGTTTGAGCGCATAAAATGGCCCCTCGGTGATGGGCGCGACACAGGGGTTTGGGCGTACGTCGGGGTCGGCAAGATAGCGGTTGAAACTGGTCGCTCCGCGGCCAAATTCGGGGTCCTCGCCGCGCACAGCATCTTTGTTATAGGCGGCCACCGTTGCCACAAGCCCCTTGGCGTCTATCCCTGCGTTTCGAGCCAAGTCCTCAAGCGTCTTGCCCGAGACAAGATAGCCATTCTTCAGATAGGGCGTGAGTGGCACCGGGGCAGGTTTGGCAAAGCCAAGACCGTATTTGCGGATCGTCGGACGGTCTGCAATCAGCCAACACGCGGTCTCTGTTTCACCTTCGCAGGCTTTGATCATCGCGGCACCGACATCGTGATAGCTGGCACTTTCATTGGTAAAGCGTTTGCCGGATTTCAACACGCCGATGATGCCCGGTTTGTAACGATCAATCAGATGTGGAAAGGGTTTGAACCCAGTTTTTGTTGGCACTTTCGAGACCGGCATCCAGGCGGAGGTTTCCGGGAACCGCACCTCAAACTGGCCCCCGACAGTGCGGCCAAGATCAATGCCGTCGCCTGTGTTGTCTTCGGGTACGGGCGAGAGATGTTCGCCGCCGCGTTTGAGATGTGGATAGGCCACACGGATTTTCGCAATGTCATGGGCAAAGCCACCTGCGGCCAAGACCACGCCTTTGCGTGCTCGCACAATCACATCACCGATCTGGCCTTTGATCTTTGCGCCAACAACGGCACCTTTCTCGGTCAAAAGTTCCCGCGCGGGGCTGTCGGTGTAGATTGGAATGTTCAGATCAAAACAGCTTTTTGCCAGCCGCGCCGCCAAAGCATTGCCCGAGGTCACATGCGTGCCGCGACCATAGCGGACCACTTCGGCGGCATGGGCGGCAAGGCGTTTGGCGACATAGGCGAAAGAGGTGATGCTTTTGGTCGCGTTAAAGAAATGTTTGATGTCGGCATTCGAGGAATTGAACATCATGCCCATGAAGGTGATGGTCGACAGCGGCGGGCGCAGGCGTTTGAGGTTTTCCCCCAACGCGCTGGTGTCATAGGGCGTTGCCGTGATGGAGCGACCTACGTCGACCCCGCCGGGTGCTTCCGGGTGATAGTCGGGATAGAGCGAGGGGCTGAATTTGACCTCGGTTTCGCGTTCAAAAAATGCAAGCATTTCGGCACCGGTCTCGAGATAGGCATTCACCGCGCTCTCATCATAAAAATTTCCGGTCTCGTGTTTCATATACTCGCGCGCTCGGGCGATGTCGCCCGGCGGGCAATTGGGGTTGCCGGGTATCCACACAACGCCCCCGGAAAAGGCGGTTGTCCCACCAAAGACGGGGGCTTTTTCGATGATGATGACATCAAGTCCTTGTTTGGCGGCGGTGATTGCGGTGGCCATCCCACCCGCCCCCGACCCGATGACAAGGACATCGCATTCTGTGCCATCCCTGAGACGCGTTTGCATAGTATCTCCTCCTATTGTGCGGCGCGGATCAGCCGCCTCCCATGGTTGAGATATGGCAAATGCCTGTGTCGCGCGAATGGACGGACGCCGATATTCATTGCACTATTCACAAGTGCTTCCGGAGGAGGAACTGGAGCAAAGAGGAGATACAACCATGCTGATCTCAGCAGATCAACCGATTCCGCGCTACTATCTTTACGGGGATACCCTTGCGGAGGTGGAACTTGACTTCATTCACGTTGAACCGATCCGCGATCGGTCCGGGGCCAATGATTGGACAATTCGCGCCCATGCCCACCCGGATCACGTCCAACTTTTGTTCGTGGAGCGGGGAGGCGGGGAGATTCAAATCGAATCCCAAACCTATGCAATCCCGGTGCCCGCAATGGTGGTCGTCCCGGTGGCGATGGTGCATGAAATCCGGTTTTTGCCGGGCACGGATGGCTTTGTGATCACCGCCGCGTGCAGCTACGCCAAGGCAACGACCCAAGGCGATGCCCGCTTTGCCGATGCTTTGGAACATCCCGCAGCCTATGCTTTGGCGGAGGGTGACCCAAATTGTGGCACCTTGCGCGAGAGTTTCGACTGGATGCGCCGCGAATATACGTGGACTGCGCCGGGGCGGCGCTTGGCGATCAAGGCCCAGTTCGAGCGTATCCTCGTGGCGCTGATGCGGTTGCGGCTTGAGGTCGGGGCCGAGGAAACCCAGCGCGTGGACCGTGATTATGATCTCCTGTGCAGATATCGCGAAATCTTAGAGACCCATTTCAAATCCGAGAAAGGGCTTGAATTTTATGCCTCTCAACTGGGTGTTTCCATCCAACGGCTCAATCTGGCCTGCAAAGCGCGGGTGGGCAAAACCGCCTCACAGCTTTTGCATGAGCGGGTGGTGATCGAGGCCAAGCGGTGTTTGATCTACATGACGATGACCGTGGCTGAGGTGGGATATGATCTTGGCTTCGAAGATCCGGCCTATTTTTCGCGTTTCTTTTCGCAACGTGTTGGGGTGCCGCCCGGCGCTTATCGTGAGACCTATCAATCAGAGCGGAAAAAGGCATGAATCGTCCAAGGCAAACCGCGCTCTTTGCATTTTGCGCTGTCGTTTCCTGTGGAATTGTCCAGGCGCAATATGGAGGGTGATATGATTTACGAGCTGCGGGTCTATGACCTCAAACCCGGCACCGGGCCAGAGTATTTGGCGTTGCTGATGCGTAGCGGGGTGAAGGCGCTGACCTCACATTTGCCGATGGCGGGATATTGGCTGACCGACACTGGCGCGCTCAACCGGCTTTACCATTTGTGGATTTACGAGAGTCTTGAAGAACGCGCCGCAGCGCGGGTCGGGTTTGCGGCGAATCGTGACTGGACCGAGGGGTTCGTGCCATATGGCTTTCCGCTCATCGTCACGCAGCGCAATATGATGATGACGCGATTGCAAGGCAGCGCAGCCTTGGACGCGGCAGAGGCGGGACGCAAAACCCAGCACCCGAATGACGCGATCGGCCCGCTGTTTGCGCCGGGTCTTCAAAGTCTGACTTTTGGCAATGAGGTGCAAAGCGATCAGCCCTTGGTCGCCCGCTGGCGGGTCATTTCCGGTGAAACACCGGGCGATACCGTCACGCTGTGGGGTGGCGATCCGATGGCCACATCACAAGGCGCGACGCGTCACGAAATCCTGCGCCCGATTGCGGTTTCCCCCCTGCGCTAAAGATCATCTGCGGCGCCATAGGCCATCCAACCGGCATCGACCGAAAGCACGGTGCCGGTGATGGCAGAGGCGGCATCGGAGGCGAGAAAGGCAATCGCTTCGCCAATTTCAGACGGGTCGATCATCCGGCCCAAAGGGGTGCGCTTGAGGATTTTGTCTTCCGCCAAAAGCCCATCTCGGATCAATCCGCGCACGAGCTCGGTTGCGACATAGCCTGGGGCCACCGCGTTGACACGAATACTTTGACGACCCCATTCGGCGGCCATGGATTTTGTCATCGCCACAAGCCCCGCCTTGGCCGCGCCATAGGCATTGCGCCGGGGTAAGCCAGTGAGGGCTGCGATGGAGGCGAGGTTGACAATGGCCCCGCCGCACCCTTTGTCGATCATGCCCCGTGCCACTTCGCGGCTCATCAAAAAGCTGCCCGCAAGATGGATGTCGAGCAAGCGCCGGACATGGGCGAGGGTTTGGTCGACCGTGGCTGTGTTGACGTCGCCGAGACCTGCGTTGTTGACCAAAATGTCGATCTGGCCGATCTGACTCAAGGCCAAGATCACCGCCTGCTCGTTGGTTACATCGACCCCAAGGCCAATATGATCCGGTCCCAATTCTGCGGCGCGGTGCTGGGCCAGATCGCCGTTTAGATCAAGCAGTGCGACACGGGCACCCCGCGCGGCGAAAAGTGTGGCGCTGGCCCAACCGATACCGGCCGCGCCCCCGGTGATCACAACCGTCTTGCCTGTGAAATTCATCTGCGATGCCTCTCCTATATGACCGGGACATGTTGATGGGATTTGACGGGGGTCGCGATGCACGGGGCGTGAAAAATCTTGGATATTTACGAAGGGTTTAAGGCTCTTAGGGAAATGTCCATTGCGGTCCCGTCGGGGAATTGAAATCCTGCCGTAAACGCGCGACTGGGAGGACGATCATGCGGATTATGTTGACAGGTGGAAGCGAAGGTATTGGTGGCGCGACATTGCGCCAAATGGCACGGGAGGCGCAGGCTGCGGGCACGCCTGCAAAGATTGTGACAACGGCATCGGGGCGCAATCCCGCCCCCGCAGCACTGATTGCCGATCTTGAAAATGACGGGGCCGAGGTTTTGTTTTTGACCGGAGATTTGGGTGATGCCACTGTCGCGCGCGATATTGCGGCAAAGGCGCTTGGGTTTTTGGGCGGGCTGGATGTGTTCGTCTCAAACGCCGGGGCCGGAAAACCCGCGCCTTTGGCCGAGCAATCGCTTGAGGAATGGGACCGTATGTTCAACCTCAATGTGCGTTCAACCTTCGTTCTGGCACAGGCGTTTTATCCCGCGCTCAAGGCGTCCAAGGGCACGATTGTCGTCGTCGCGTCGATGTCGGGGATGCAAGCGCATTTGGGGCAGGCGGCCTATGCCCCGCCAAGGCAGCGGTAATTTCACTGGTGGAAAATCTGGCGATGGAATGGGCGTCCGATGGCATTCGGGTCAATGCGGTGGCCCCGGGGATGATCCGCACGCCTCTGACGGCGGCAATCTATGCCAAGGAAGGGTTGGAGCAAGCCCGCGCGCAAAGAGTGCCTTTGGGCCGGGTTGGGCGGCCTGAAGACATCGCCGCCATCGTCGCCTTTTTGGCCGGGGACGGTGCCGCCTATGTCACAGGCCAGACCCTTTTGGCCGATGGCGGCGTGTCGGCGACAGGGCTGAACAACCTGCCGAGCTGATCGGTCAGCGCAACGGCATACCTTTGGGGCGCAGGCGCCGTTTTTGGGCGGCAATACGGAACGGCGCGTTCGGCGCGCCAAATCCCATGTAGCTTCCACGTTGAAGGATTTCAAAGAACAACCCACCGGCGAAACTGCCGGAATAGAGCTGAAAGAACTCGCCTGTCTCATCGCGATCATAGAGCACATGCGCGGCTTTCATTTTTTCAAGAAGGCCCGGCGGGAAATCGAACCGTGCGGCGAGATCGTCGTAATAGTTGGGGGAAATCGGCAGGGGCGCAAAGCCGCGCTCTGCCAATCTCGCGGCGGTGTCAAAAATATCAGCCGTTGCCAGCGCGATGTGTTGCACCGAAGCGCCAAAGGTATCGGCCAGAAACCGCCCCGCCAAAGTGCGATGCGTGTCCGCGCCGTTGAGGGT
The DNA here is from genome assembly GCF_003047105.1 of Celeribacter baekdonensis. NCBI lineage: Bacteria > Pseudomonadati > Pseudomonadota > Alphaproteobacteria > Rhodobacterales > Roseobacteraceae > Celeribacter > Celeribacter baekdonensis. The sequence continues at coordinate 410,001 of NZ_CP028472.1, read as the reverse complement.
GATCCGAAATGCCCCATCGCGGGTTTCGATCACCTGTGATCGCACCAACCCGTCCGGGTCGATGACATCGACCATCGGACTTTTCTCGACATCAAAAATGGCGGTGTAGAACAGGGTCCAACTCAGCATATCCTCATAGCTCATCGTCTGGGCGATATGGTCGATATGCATCAGACCGACCCCGGTCAAATCGGGCGCCTCTTCGGCCCTAAATTCCACCTCCCAGACCCGATCCAGACCCGTCTCTTTGTCGATGAAATGCATCACGGAGCCGCCAAGGCCCCGGATCGCCGGAATGTCCAATTCGCCAATGTCGAGGTCTTGGGAAAAACTCTGTGCCCCCGTGGCTGTGGCGCGGGTGATCACGTCCTGTGCGGAGTTGACCAAGATGCCAAGATCGCAAACGGTCGTGCCCCGCGCGTTATAGGCATGGGCAGCATGGCCGTCGGTTTCCTCGTTGACGACAAGGCGGATGTCGCCCTGTTGCCACAGTGTGACGGCTTTGTTGCGATGGGTGGCGGCGTGGGCAAACCCGAGCGTTTTGAGCAGCTCGCCCAGGGTTTCGGCCTCTTTGCCACGGGAGGCGAATTCGATGAAGGACACGCCTTCGGGCTTCACGCGTTGGGGCAGGCTGGGCAGATCGAGTTTGAGACCGGGTTCGGCGCGATGCACATCATCCATCAGGGCGATGAGCGAGCGATACCCATCATTGGCAACTTGTTTGGTGTTGGAGCCACGGAAATGATCGTTGAAAATCTCCAGAGAAATCGGCCCCGTATACCCGCTGCCATGACGGCGCGGGTGAAGCCCGTCACATCAAGATCACCCTCGCCGGGCATATTGCGGAAATGGCGCGACCAATAGAGCAGATCCATGTCGATCATCGGCGCATCGGCCATCTGAACGAAAAAGATTTTGTTGCCGGGGATCGACCGAATGCTGTCGGGCGAAATTTTGCGGGCCAGGGTGTGAAAACTGTCGAGGATGACACCGATGTTCGGATGATCAGCCCGGCGCACGATTTCCCATGCGTCGCGATGATCGTTCACATGTTTGCCCCAACACAGCGCCTCATAGCCGACACGCAAACCGCGTTTGGCAGCCCGTTCACCCAGCGCGTGAAAATCGGCTGCGGCGCGGTCAATCCCGCCCAAAGCCTGCGGATGGCACGATGAACAGACCAGCACCAAGTCGGTGCCAAGCTCCTGCATGAGGTCGAATTTGCGTTCGGCCCGGTCAAAGGCCTTGGCGCGTAGCGGTTCGGGTAGGCCCTCGAAATCGCGAAAGGGTTGGAACAGCGAAATCTCCAACCCGTGATCGCGGATCATATTTCCCACATCGCGTGGGCTGCCGTCAAAGGCGATGAAGTCTTGTTCGAAAATCTCGATCCCATCAAAGCCTGCCGCCGCAATGGCGTCGAGTTTTTCGCGCAAATCGCCGGAAACAGAAACGGTCGCAATCGAGGTTTTCATGGCAGGACTCCTTGGACGGCTTAGGACAAAAGATCTTGGCGCAGGCGGTCTTGGTCAAGCGGTAGGTCGGTGAACAGCCCCCAGGCATGAACGCCTTGGAAAAAGAACAATTCCCAGCCCGAGATGATGTCGAGGCCACGGGCCGCGGCATCGGTCAAAAATTCGGTCTCGACAGGTGTGTAAACCGCATCAAAGGCCCATTCGCCCCCTCCATCGCCGTGGCGGGCAGGGGGGTTCCCTCTTTGCCGACCATACCAACGGGCGTGCAATTGATCAAACCGGCGGCCCCTTTGGCAGCCTCAACTGCGCTGTCAAAAACCGTGACCGTGGTGTCGGGCGCGGCGTTGCGCAGATCGGCGGCAAGGGCCTCGGCTTTGCTGCGGTCCATATCGACCAGACGGATTTCAGCCGCACCAAGGGCAATGAGGCCAAAGGCCACGGCGCGACCAACACCGCCGGTGCCGATCATCAGCGTGATCCCTGTTGGATTCTCGCCGCGCTGGCGTGTGTAGGCGGCAACAAAGCCGGAATAGTCGGTGTTAAAGCCTTTGGCATGGCCGCCCTCGAAAATCGCGGTATTGACCGCGCCGATGGCCCGCACCAGCGGATCGTCGATCTCGACTTTGGCCACAACCTTTTCCTTGTAGGGATAGGTCACATTGGTGCCGCGATAGCCCTTGGCCGCCAGCCCCGCGAAAATCACCTCCCAACTTGCACCGATGTCATGCGGAACAAGCCGGTCATAGCGGACATGTTTGCCGTTTTGTGCGCCGCAGAGCTCATGCAGACGCGGGGAGCGGGAGGCGGCGATATTGTCACCAATCAGGCCGAGGAGGATGTCGGGAGCACTCATTTTGAAGCGGTCTCTTTCTTGCGGAATTTGGTCCAAAGCGGGGTTTGCGATACAAAGATCAGGATCACGGCCACAAACAGCACGAGCGACAGTGGGCTGGTCAGGATGCCATGGAAAAACCGACCCAAATCTTCGCGTTCAGAGATGATGGCGCGCCGCCAGTTGTCATCCAAAAGGCGCGACAGGATCACACCGAGGATCACGGGACCAAGCGGATAGCCATAATGGCGCATGAAGTAGCCGAAGACACCAAAGCCAAGCATCCAATAGACATCGGTGATCGAATTGTTCACGGCATAGGCCCCGACGATGGACAAGAGCAGGATCAACGGGATCAACACCGCGCGCGGCATTTCGACGATCTTGGTGAACAGTTTGATGCCGGTGAGGCCAAACAGCAGCATAAAGAAGTTGGCCATGACCAAAGCGCCGACGATGAACCAGAACATATCGGGTTGTTCGACCATCAGCATCGGGCCGGGGTTCAACCCGTGAATGAACAGTGCGCCGATCATGATCGCGGTCACCGCATCGCCCGGAATGCCGAGCGTCATCATCGGGATAAAGGCGCCACCCACGGCGGCATTATTGGCGGTTTCAGGTGCCACAAGACCCTCAATCGCGCCTTCGCCAAAGGGACGCGACGGGTTTTTGGTGACGCGTTTGGCGTGGTCATAGGCCATCAGCGCCGCGATATCGCCGCCGGTTCCGGGGAGTGCGCCGATCAGAACCCCGATGGTCGAGGTCTGAAGTGACAGTGGCAAGTGTTTGCGGATCGTGCCAAAGGAGGGAACGATCCTGTTGATTTTTTGGCGGATCGCGGGGGTATCGACGTGATGCAACTGCATCAGCGCCTCAGAGACACCAAACATGCCGATCATCACGGCGATAAAATTGATGCCACCGCGCATCAACGGGATGTCAAAAGTGAAACGTTCGGTAAAGGTCAACGGGTCCATGCCGACCGCGCCAATGGCAATCCCAAGAGCGCCGGCAAAGATGCCTTTGACTAACGACCCAGAGGACAAAGAGCCGACCAGCAAAATTCCGAGAACGGCCAAGAGCATATAATCACGCGGTTGGAATTTAAGAGCGAAATCCGAGACAACCGGGGCCAGGACGGCCAGCACAACGATCCCGACCAAACCACCGAAAAATGACATGACAGTGGTGGTTCCGATGGCTTCACCGGCTTCGCCGCGCTGCGCCATGGGATAGCCGTCCATCGCGGTGGCGATGGCGGAGGGCGCGCCGGGGATATTCAATAGGATTGCCGTGCGCGAGCCGCCGTACACGCCGCCCATATAGATGCCGATCATCAGCGAAATCGCGGGTAAAACATCCCATGAGAAGGTGAAGGAAATGAGGATCGACACGGCCATGGTCACAGACAGGCCGGGGATCGCGCCGACGTAAACGCCAGCGAAGGTGCCCACGCCAACCAGCAACAACAGCTCAGGATGGGTGAAAATCGTCAGAAATGCCATGAACGCGTCCATCATGCACCTCCTTTAAAAAGATTGCGCAACAGCTGAAGCATTTCAGCCTCGGGAACGATGCCTGCGGGCATCAGCACGGTGAACACGATGCGGAACACCAAATAGATCGCGAGCAGGCTGCCCAGCGAGACGAGCAGGGTGAAGCCCCAGCTACGTTTGGAGAGAAGTTTGATCGACGCGATGAGGAAGAGCGCAGATGTTGGCAAAAATCCAAGCGGTTTCAAGAGGATGCCATAGGCGACGAGAAACAGGGCAAGGATGATAACGAGCGGGGGCGTGATGTCTTCCATCACGGTTTCGTCTTCTGTTTTCGACAGTTTTACAGTGCGCCAAAAGACAATCACCACACTGATCAGCATCACGGCCGCTGTGGCCATGGGGACAGAGCCCGCGCCGGACAGCGCCTCAAAGCCGGAGATTCCATAGGCGTTCCACAGCAGAACACCGCTGAAGATCACGAGACATGCGGTAAAGACAAGCTCGCCAGGACGACGTTTGTCGACGATGCCACCAGGGGTGGCGTCAGATGAACCGTCCCGTGTCGAGTCATGATGATGAACGTGATCTTGCATCTCTCCTCCAAGAGTTTGTCTGCTGTGAATTGAAACACCGCCCCTTACCGGAAAGGGCGGTGCCAGTGTTCGGCAAAGCCGAACGTGTTTTGGACGTCTGGTGCTTATTCGCCCGGACGGGAGATGCCGAACTCTTCCGGTGAAGATTTGGTCATGCCAGCATCTTGCAGCAACCACGTGGTGCCTTGCTGCCATTTGGTCAGGAAGGCCTCGGCTTCGTCGCCCGAAATGCTCATCAAGGTAAAGCCACGGGTTTCCATCAGGTCGGTAAAGTCCGGGTTGGTCGCGGCCACGGCAAAAGCGCCTTCGAGTTTTTTGACAATCTCATCCGGTGTGCCTTTTTTGACGAAAACGCCAAAGAACGGCCCCCAGGGCAGATAGGTCGCAAAGCCTTCATTGGTTTGCGTCACCGGAGCAACGCCCGGAAGGTATTCGTTTTCTTGCACATCGACCACGGCGAGGGCCTTGATTTTACCGGCGCGCACGCTTTCAATTGCAGCTCCCAAAACCGCAGGCATCACGTCGATGGCGCCCCCTTGCAGGGCGGTCAATGCCGGGCCGTCACCATCGTAAGGCACAGAAATCACGTCCAGATCACCTTCGACGGTTTCGATCATCGCGGTGACAACAGAGGGCACACCGCCCGGACCTGTGGAGCCAAGGCGCACTTCACCCGGATGCTCTTTGATATATGCGATCATGCCGGCGTAATCGTCAAACGGCGCATCAGTTCCAGCCACAAGAATGGGCGTGCCGCGGGCCAGAATGTTGATCGGGGTAAAGTCGGAGTAATCTTTGTCGCCAAAGCCCATGACTTTGTACAACAGCGGGTTTTCGGCACCCATCAAGATTTTGTAGCCATCGGCATCTTCGGTTGCGACATGGTTCAACGCGATTGCGCCAACACCACCTGTCATGTTCTGCAACACGATCGTGCCATCCAAGATGTCTTCCGCATGCGGCGTCACAGCGCGCATCACTGTGTCTGTAGAACCACCGGCTCCCCATTGGATGATCCCTTGGATTTCCTTAGCTGGGTATTCTTGTGCCACGGCCGCAGCAGACATAAGGCTCAGTGCAGAGACTGCGCCGATCAAAAAACGTTTCATAGATGTCCTCCCATCAATGTTTTGCAGAGCCTCTGTCCTTGGCTCCCCTATGCATAACAGATATGCAAATTGTGAATAACGTCAAATACCGAAACTTTGATATTATTAACATACTGTTATTTTTATATTTGCCATCGCACAGTTTTGTGCGCAAAAGTGGTGTGATCTTAGGAGCTTAGCGGCTCAGTCGCTGCGAGCACCAGTTCTTTGCGAAACTGTGTTATCGCGTATTCGGCAAAGCTGGATAAAACGCGCCCCTGCTTTTTGACCACGTAGCTGCGTATGCAACTGGCCTCCTTCAGAGGGCGGCGCACGATTCCTGGCATGTACACTTCGGCAACAGAAAAGCGGTCGATCAACGCAACGCCAAGACCATGGCGCACGAGACTGACAACGGTTTGGGCGAAGCGCCCACGCATACTGTGCTGCATATCTATCCCGTGATCCAGAAACGGTTTGATGAGCAAAGCACCATAGGGGTCATCGGGATCGACCCCAACAAGAGGTTCATGGACCAGATCGTGCACCGAGATTTCGTCTTTCTCCGCCAAAGGATGCCCCTCAGGCAGCACACAGACCAATGTGGTCGCGGCGATTTCTTCGGTTTCGATGCCCGGGTTGTCGACCTTGGAACTCATGATTACAAACTCTCCGCGTTCCAACAAAAGGTAGTCGACGGTCTCTTCGATCTTGAGAATGTTCAGATCGATATACAGATCGGGGAAGCGGGAACGCACGTGGCGCAGAGCACGGGCGGCGATGAACTGGGCGACGGAAGGGGCAGAGGCAAAGGCGAGTTGAACGTTTTCGCCTTTTTGCAGGCTCTCAAGAGACAGTTGCAGGTTTTCAACGCCTTTATATACGGCGCGGATTTGGTCGAACACGGTCTGCGCCTCGACGGAGGGGACAAAAAGCCCGGAGCGGCGTTCAAACAGCCGCAGGTTCAGCGTTTCTTCGGTGTGTTTGATCAACCGGCTGACGCCCGGTGCCGACACGCCGAGGTACTCCGCCGCGCCCATAATCGTGCCGCGCAACATGACGGCGCGAATGACTTCGATTTGTCTCAGGGTGATATCACGCATGGATGGGTCCTCATCGGGTGCTGACGCTAGGCTATGAATAACACAATGTTAATGTTGAAATATACATGATACTTGACGTTAATTCATGCAAGTATGAAAAGTCTTTCCAGTTTGGAGGAAAATATCATGACTGCTCACGCGATCCCTTCCCAAGAGACCTTCGATTTGATCGTGATCGGGTCCGGTGCGGGCGGGCTGAGTGCCGCCGTGACCGCCGCGCACATGGGGCGCTCCGTTGTCGTGCTTGAGAAAGAGCCCGTGATGGGCGGGACCTCGGCCTGGTCTGGCGGATGGATTTTTGCACCCCGTAATCCGGTGGCACAACGCGCGGGCATCGTCGAAGATATCGACGCGCCGCGTCAATATATTAAGGCCGTCACGGGCAACTATTACAAAGAGGAAAAGGTCGAGGCCTTTCTTGATGCAGCGCCGAAAATGGTCGCCTTTTTCGAAGACAACACCGCCCTGCAATTTGACGGCGGCTTGGTTATCCCCGACACCTATGGCCATCAGCCGGGTGCGGGCATGGGCGGGCGATCGGTGATTGCCAAACCCTTTGATGCGCGGGCTTTGGGCGCGAGCGTGAACATCCTGCGCAAGCCTCTTAAAGAGACCTCGTTCAAGGGCATGACGATTCAATCCGGCCCTGATCTTAAGGCCTTTATGACCATGACGCGCTCCGTCAAATCCTTTGCCTATGTGACTGGCCGGGTGTTGCGACATTTTCGCGATCTCGCGCTTTACAAACGCGGCATGGATCTGCGCAATGGGGCGGCTTTGATTGGACGCTTGATGAAATCGGCCAAGGATGCAGGGGTCGATCTTCGCGTGTCTCAATCCGTCTCTGATTTGGTTTTTGAAGGGGGCGCATCACAGGCGTGCGCCTGAAGGATGGGCCAATACTGATCAGCAAATGTGGTGTCGTTCTGGCCTGTGGCGGTTACGGTCACGATCTGGCGCGTCGCGCGGAAACCTTTGAGCGCAATGACGAAAACCTGACCCTCGCCGTGCCCGCGGCAACGGGCGACGGGCTGCGGCTTGGCGAAGCTGTCGGCGCCGTGATGGATCTCAATCTGGCCAGCGCCACCGCCTATTGTCCGGTTTCGCATGTTGTGTGGCCGGACGGGTCCAAAGGCCCGTTTCCGCATATCATTGATCGCGGAAAGCCCGGTGTGATCGGGGTGTTGGCCAATGGCAACCGGTTTTGCAACGAGGGCCTTGGCTATCATGATTATGTGACATCCATGATGGATGCGGTCGCGGCCGATGCCCCGGCGCGCTCTTGGCTGGTCTGTGATCATCGTTTCTTGCGTCGTTTCGGGCTAGGTGTCGTGCGGCCTGCGCCGGTGCCCTTTGGCTATTGGGTCAAATCCGGCTACCTCAAAACGGGCAAGACGATTGCCAGCTTGGCCAAAGCCTGTGGCATTGATCCGTCCGGGTTGGAAACAACGGTGACGCAGTGGAATGAGGGCGCGCAGCGTGGCGAAGATCTGGCCTTTGGGCGCGGCAGCACCGCCTATATGCGCCTTCAGGGCGATCCCGAATACACCCCAAATCCGAATGTCGCCCCGATCAAGCAGGGTCCGTTTTATGCGGTGGAGGTTGTGCCGGGCAGCTTTGGCACTTTTGCTGGCCTGAGCACCGATGGATCAGCCCGCGTGTTGGACGCGCAGGGGCAGGTCATCACGGGGCTTTACGCGGCAGGCACGGACAATGCGAATGTGTTTGGAGGGTTTTATCCGGCGGGTGGGATCAACCTTGGGCCTGCCATGACCTTTGGTTTTGTGGCCGGGCGTCATGCCGCCACACAGGAGATTTGATCATGCCCCGTCCCTTAAATGCCGCCCATCTTACCGCCATCGACCTTGACCCGCCGCATTTCATCGAAGCCGCCGCCAAAGCCGGGTTTGATGGCGTGGGACTGCGGTTGTTGCGCGTGACGGACACCTCCCCCGGCTATCCGCTGTATGACGATCTCGCAATGCTGCGTGCCACCAAGGCTGCGATGGCGGCCACTGGGCTCACGGTCGGGGACATCGAGTTTCTTAAGGTGACGCCCGACACGCGGGTTGCGGACTATGAGTGGTTGTTTGACGTGGGGGCGGACCTTGGGGCGCATCACCTGATCACTGCCCCTTATGACCCTGATCTGTCGCGATTGTCCGACACGCTGTCTGCGCTGGCGGAGGCGGGTACATCGCGCGGCGTGGCGATCATTCATGAGTTTTTCCCTTGGACCAATGTGCCCGATCTCGCCACCGCGTTGCGGGTGGTGGAGGCGGCCGGACCTGAGGTCCATCTCCTGGTCGACAGTTTGCACTTTGACCGCTCAGGCTCCTCGCTTGCTCAGCTTGCGGCGATTTCGCCCGAGCGTCTTCCCTTTGCGCATCTGTGTGATGCGCTTGTGGCCGAGCACTATACAACCGATGAGTTGCTGTTCACTGCGCGTGAAGCACGGCTTGCGCCGGGCGAGGGCCAGATTGATCTACGCGCTTTTGTGGAGGCTTTGCCTGACGATCTGCCACTGTCGCTTGAGGTGCCTATGGTCTCTGCGGACGGGCCGGAGGCGGTTTTGGGCCATGTGTGCGAAGTCACACGGAATTGGCTGGCTCAGGGAGCCTGATTTATCAGGGGCGGCCAGGTTAGAGGCACATCACCACGCCCAGCACGAAAAGTGCGAGGAAAACGGTTTCGGCCACGATCATCATGATGGCGGTGCCTCCCACGGCGATGATGCTACGCGGTGAGGTTTTTATCCCGACGGCCGCAATGGCAACCAAAAGCGCCCAGCCGGACAGTTGGGTCAAAAGCGAGCGCAGCACGTCTGGGATCACGCCAAGGGAGTTGAGCAAGGCCAGTACGGCAAATCCGATCAAAAACCCCGGCAGAACTTGTGGTCGATGTTTCTCGCCTGAGGCCAACGCCTGACGCACGCGCAGGGCCAGCAAAAGCACCACCGGCGCGAGCATGGAAACGCGGATCAGTTTGACCAAAACGGCCACTTCCCCGGCCTCATCAGAGACGGAAAACCCGGCGCCGACGACTTGGGCGACATCGTGGATGGAGGCCCCAAGGAAAATCCCGGCGGTCTCGGCATCAAAGCCAAAGAGCTCGACCAAAACCGGGTAGAGGATCATCGCCAAAGTGCTCAGCACCGTGACGCCCAAAACGGTAAAGGTCAGATCGCGGTCATCGTTGTCACGTGCGGGCAAAACGGCGGCAATCGCCATTGCGGCAGAGGCCCCGCAAATGGCAACCGACCCGCCGGTCAACAGACCGAAATCCGTGTTGCGCCCGAGAAGTTGCGCCAAAAGCATGCCAAAACCGATGGTGAGAAACACGCCCAGAATGACACAGGCGATCACCCCCGGTCCCAGATCGCGCAACATTTCCCAACTCACGCGCACACCCAAAAGCGCCACACCAAGGCGCAGCACAGTGCGGGCGGTGAAATGAATCCCGGCATGGGTGCGCGGATCATCGGAGAGAAAATTCATCGCGATCCCAAGCAAAAGCGCCAAAAGCATGGCGGGGGCACCGTAATGTTCGGACAGGAATTTTGCGGCCACAGCGACAAGGGCTGACACCAGAAAGCCTTTTATATTCGCTTTGAAAAACGTTGAGAGGGTCACAGAGGCCTTAGAAGATCTGAGCTGCATCCGAGTTTACCCTTTTGCCGTCGTCGCGGTGAGCGCCATGGTGAGCGCCATGTCCAAATCTGCGATCAAATCGTCCACATGCTCAAGCCCCGCATGAAAGCGGACGATCTGAGCCTCGTGGGGCAGTCCGGCCAAAGAGGCGCGGTTGCGCTCCGGCGCGATTGGCATGGCGAGGCTTTCAAACCCGCCCCAACTGCTGCCGATACTAAACAAAGTCAAGGTGTTGAGCAGGGCGTCGGTGTCGATCCCCGGCGCAAAGACCACGCTCAGCAACCCATTGGACCCGCAGGCATCGCGTGCCCAGATGTCGTGCCCCGGATGATCAGGCAAGCTGGGATGCAAAACACGCAACACCTCAGGACGGTGGGAGAACCAGCCCGCAAGCGCGCGTGCATTGTGGTCATGTCGGTCCAGTCGCAAAGGCAACGTACGCATGCCGCGCAGCGTGGCATAGGCGTCATCAGGGGCGAGAATTTGCCCGGTGAGGTGGCTGGCTTTGCGCAGTTTTGCGGCGGCATCGCCTCGCGCGCTGACCGCGCCCATCATCACATCGGCATGTCCGCCTAGATATTTTGTGCCAGCAATGATCGACACATCGCACCCCAGTTCCAGCGGGCGATACAGCCAGCCGGAGCCATAGGTGTTGTCCGCAACAACGACGAGACCGGCGGCATGGGCTGTGTCGCACAGCGCGGGCAAGTCCATGATTTCATAGGTTTGCGATCCGGGGGATTCGACGAAAACGAGACGGGTGTTGTCTTGGATATAAGGTGTGACATCCCTGGTGCCGGAGGGAAAGAGATCATAGCTTACGCCAAATTCTGACAAGATCTCGTCGCAGAGGGTTTTCGTCGCGCCAAAGATCGTATCGACCAACAAAAGATGATCGCCGGGGCGCAACAGCGCCATCAGAGTGGCGGAAATCGCGGCCACGCCGGTCGGATAAAGCCACGCTCCGTCGCCGCCTTCAAGATCGGCGATCGCCTCCATCAACACATGGGCCGTGGTCGTGCCACGTCGCCCATAGGACAGCACAGAGTCGTCGGTGTCCCGTGCCTTTTTGGTGGCGCGGTAGCTTTCGACCGTATCGTGCAAAATGGTTGAGGCGCGTACAACGGGCGGGTTTGCCGGGGTCGGGCGGGCGGTTTGCCCGTAGTGGCAGAGTTTTGTTTCGCGTTTCATATCACACGGCCTCCGGTTCTGTCGCCATCAACGGATTAAGCGCAGCTCGTTCTTGATCGTCGAGTTGGCCCAGCAGGTTTAGCTCCCACGCAAGATACTGGCGTGCGGATTCAAGATTGTCGTTGTGGCGATCATGCACAAAGAACAAAAAGTCGATGCAGGCCGCTTCTTCTGGGATGTAGGGCGTGGACACCACTGTGTACCCTGCCGCGTGCCATTGTTCCGGCGTGCTCACACAGCCAGAGACATCCGTCGCACCAAGTTCGGTCAACCGCTGCATCACGCCGAACACGAGATCGGTGCTTTGCCCGATGACGATGATCGGGGCGGTGCCTGCGTCTGTTGCGCTCAGGCGCGCCCGCGTCACCCATGTCGACCCCTCAATATGGGCCTCGCGATAGCTCATCCCACGGGAGGCATCATAGAGCCGCGCACCTTGTGACACCGCCTGTGCCACATCGGTCAGGGCAATCTGTTGGGACAACGACACAGTCGGGCGGGGTTCTGGTCCGGCCTCAGAGCCTGAGCGCGCATCGGCATCCAAGAGATAGACCTCATGCCCCATGCCCATCAGCCAGACCGCAGTGCCCGCCGCGCGCAGACCGTTATCATCGCTGAGCACGATCCGGGCCTTGCGCGTGCCAAAGACCTCATCGGTGGCCTGCACCAACTGTCCACCCGGCGCATGGCGTGCGCCCGCCCAATGCGCGCTCAGATACTCCTCTTCGGTGCGCACATCTAAGAGAGCGGTGGTGCGGGTTCTATCCCGGCACATGGCATCAAAATCAGAGGGTGACACCGTGGTCAGGTTGAACCGCTGGATCAATGTTTTGGCCCGCTCTGCGGCCAGCGCCTCGGCATCTGCGCTCAGGGCGGGCTGTGGCTGTGGCACTTTGCCGTGACACAGATCTAACCCCGCCAAACGCCAACCTTGGGTGCCATTGCGCAGGGCAAACACAGGGTTTTTTAAGCCGATATTGCGCAAAGACTGCGCGCCGATGATCGAACGGGTCCGCCCGGCACAGTTGATCACAACCGGCGTGCTGTCATCCGGGACAAATTCCGGCAAACGATAGGCCAGTTCGGCATTGGGACAGGAGTGCGCCCCCGGCAAAGACATTTTGTGAAACTCTTTTGGGCTGCGGCCATCGAGCACAACCAAAGGCGCGCCCGCCGCCTGCATCTGGCGCAGCTCTTCGGCGGATATGGAGGGGGTCTCATTGGCGTGTTCGACCAATTCGCCAAAGCTTTTGGACGGGACATTGACGCCTTTGAACATCGTATATCCCGCCGCCGACCATCCCGGCGCCCCGCCATCGAGCACCCGCAGGTTGCTATAGCCCATCTGCACCATCCGCGCATGAACCAGGTCGGCCACACCATCGCCGTCATCCATCAAAATGCAAAGGACGTCGCGGCGCGGCACCAACACCGGCGCGCATGTTTCGATCACGCTATAGGGCGCATTCACACAGAAAAACGGGTGGCCTTCACCATATTGCCCATGTTCACGAACATCGAGAAAGGCATATTCTTCTGAGCCCGCTAAAATTGCTTTTAGCGCGGTGGCGGAAATCATTTCAATTGGCATCATCTGTTCCTGATCAGGTCCGTGTTTTCACGCCAACGGCCATGATTTTGTAAGTGTTGTTGTCCAAATCAAAGGCTTTGCGCTCTGACAGGGTCTCAAGCGGGCGACCATAGAAATGCAGGTGACGGATGATCTGATCCCCTTGGATTTCAACGCTGTGAATGTCATCGGGCATCAGCGCCACAGAGGTGCCGGGGCGGATCTCGACGATCTCGCGCACGGCGAGTTCGGCATGGCCTTCGGTGCCGCCATCATCCAAACGATCATACAGCGTGTTGTGTTCGCTGCCTTGCACGGCGGCCACACAAGCCCAAGTGGTGTGATCGTGCGGCGGGATTTTTTTGCCGGACCGCATGACGTTGAGATAGAGCGAGATGCCCGTGCCTTCTTCGGCACCGATCAAATAGCGCGCCTGACGTTCATCGCCCTCGGGCGGGGCATAGGTGGGGTCGGTCCAGAACGCGGTTTGCGCGGCCAGATCCGCCACATCTTGCCGGATGTGATCAAGCAGATCGCGGGTCAAATCTCCGCCCTCAAGGCGCGCGCGGGTGGTCGCGATGAGCGCGCGCACCGCCTCTGCACGCGTGGTGGCAAGATCAGGGTTGGGTGTGATGGACATGAAAGGTCCTCCTTGAATAGAAATAGAGTGCGGCGTCAGGAACGCTGTCCTTTGGCGAAGCGGTTGGCGCGCATGTGGCGCAGACCGCGCAGCGCGGGGGCGACCCACATCAACAGAGCGGCCAGCAACATGATTGCGCTGATCGGGTGATTGACCGGGTCGATAAAGACGAACCAATCGCCACGAGAGATGGAGAGTGAATTGGCGATGGAGGCTTCCATCTGTCCGCCCAAAACAAGGCCAAGAATGGCGGGGCCAAGCGGGATGTTCGCGATCTTCATGAGATAGGCGACGGTGCCTGCGCCAAGGGCAACCCAGATGTTGAACAGGTTGTTGCCATCGGAGTAGGCCCCAAGCAAACAGAGCAAAACGATGACGCCGACCATGACATTTTTAGGGATGGAAAAGATCACCCGCGACACGGTGCGGATCACGATATAAGCGGCGGGGCCCATGATGATGTTGCAGGCCAAAAAGGCGACCATGATCATCCAGGCAATGTCGGCGTGTTGGGTGAACAGCAGGGGACCGGGCACCAGACCGTGCAACGCCATTGCGCCAATAAACAGCGCCGAGGTCGAGTTGCCCGGAATGCCCAGCGACAAAAGCGGCACCATGGAACTGGCGGTGACGGCATTGTTGGCGGCTTCGGGCGCGGCGATGCCTTCGGGCGCGCCTTCATCCCAATTGGCTTCGCCCTTGCGGCCCGCGAAATGTTTGCGAAACCGCCGACCGGCCTGATCATAGGCGATGTAAATGGCCATCAGCATCCCGGCACCGGGCAAAACCCCAATAAAGTTGCCGATTGCCGCACTGGTCAGCCATGTCGGAATAAGGCGGCGGATCAATCCACGCCCAAGGCGCATCGACCCGATCGCGGGCAATTTTTCGGCCTCGGTCTTGTCGCGGCGCTCTTTTGCCTGATCGCGCAGAAGGTCGAACACAGCCGCCACACCAAAAAGGCCAACGAGCATCGGCACGAAGGGAATGCCTTCGATGAGGTTGATGCTGCCAAAGGTGTAGCGCGGATAGCCCGTCACCTGACTGTAGCCGATGGTGGAAATCAAAAGGCCCAGCATGGCGGAAATCACGCCCTTAAGGACATTTCCGGACAGAAGACCCACCACACTGGACAGCCCCAAAATGGTCAGAGCCGCGTTTTCGACATAGCCAAAGCGCAGGGCGATCTTGGCCAAAGCAGGGGCAAACACCAAAAGCACCAAGGCGCTTAAAATCCCGCCAACCACAGAAGACACCATCGCAATCGACAGCGCCTGACCGGCTTGTCCTTTGCGGGCCATGGCATTGCCGTTGATCGTGGTCAAAAGGGCAGAAGCCGTGCCGGGCACACGGATCATGATCGCGGGGATCGCCCCCCCGGCGGCGGCGGCGCAGTAAATCCCAACCATCAAGGCCAAGGCTTGTTCTGCCGGAAGGTTAAAGGAAAACGGGATAAAGACTGCGAAAGCAATATTGTCATTCACACCGGGGATGGAGCCGACGACCAGACCGGCGAAGACGCCGATGGTCAGCATCATCAAAACGGCAGGCTGCAAAAGTTCGGAGAAGCCGAGAGCAATCTGATCCATGGTTAAAGCCCCGGCGCGATAAAGGAGAGGAAAGACGGCGGAAGATGCACGTTCAGCACCATCACAAACAGGCCATAGGCCACAGCCGCGATCACAGAGGAAATCACCAAGGCCCGCAGCGGGGTTCTCAGCCCAGACAGCCACAGCATCGCCATCATCAACGCGATCGTGGACAGCAAAAAGCCCAAACCAAATGCCAGCCCCAGTCCCCAGAGCACGATGGCAATCACAGCCAAACCGATGGTGCCGAATTCATGCAGCGGCAGGGGGCGGTGTTCGTGGGACGAGAGGGCCTGTAAAAAGACGCCGCCGCCCGCGAGCATCATGATGATCGAGACCACCAAAGGAAAGGTTCGGGAGCTGGGATCAAAGCCTATGGCGAGATATGCAGCCCCCGCCCCGAAGGCAAACAGAACGGCCCCCGTCCAAACATAGACGTCGCTCAGGACACGCCGTGTGGCCCTTTCGGATTTGACAGAAGTCGGCATGACTACCTCAACACAAAGTTTCAAGACGCCAATCACGTCCGCCGCTCGGTTGGGCGGACGTGATCAGCATAAGCAGGATAGGTGTTTTAGCCTGCGTTATTTCGCGAGGCCGTTGTCCTCAATGATCGGCACAACCTGATTGGAATAGGCGGTGATGATCGTCTGGAAACTTGCCGCATCGCGATAGATCGCATCAAAACCGGCCGCTGCCATCTTTTCTTGGTAGGTGTCGTCTTCAAACACCTTTTTGAGAAGATCGGACAAGAAAGACACGGTGTCGTCCGAGGTGCCCGCAGGTACAGCCCAGCCTCGGAAGGTCGCCCAGATCGGGATGTTCAACCCGGCTTCTTCAAAGGTCGGCACATCTGGGAAATTCGGATCGCGTGCATCCGAGGCAATGGCCAGAATGCGCACAGTGCCCGCTTCGGCGTGGACCATCGCTTCGCCCATTGGCCAGAATGCGCCATCGGCATGACCGCCGACAACTGCTTGAAGCTGTTCGCCAAAGCCATTCGCGGGGATGTAGTTGAACTCAAGACCCGCTGCAGAGGTCAGCGCGAGACCGGCCATATGGTGCGACGTGCCGATCCCGGCCACGGTGATGTTCAACGGGCGCTCTTTGGTGGCGGCAACAAAATCGTCAATGGTTTTATACGGAGACGAGGCCGGGATGGCGATCACTTCCGGGTCGAGATTATAGGCAGCAACCGGCGTGAAATCTTCGATTTTATAGGGCGCGCCTTTGAGTTGAGGATTGGTCACAACCGAGCTGGTCATGGCCAAAACCGTGTAGCCATCCGGCTTGGCCCTTGAGACAAAGCTCTGCCCCACAACGCCGCCACCACCGGCACGGTTTGACACGACAACACTCACGCCATCGAGGTATTTGTTTGCAGCTTCCGCAAGCAAGCGGGAGGTGACATCGACACTTCCGCCCGGATCGAACGGCACGACGAGATCAATGTCCTGCGTCGGATAATCCTGTGCCGATGCAGAGGCGAGCAGGCTGGTTCCAAGCGCGGCACCGAGAAGTAGAGATTTGAGCATGTGGAGTCTCCCATTGGTTTGAGGCCTTATGTCTTACGGTCCCCTTATCGAGAAGACGTTAGGTCGGAAAAATCATTAGGTATATTTAGAAATTATACAAAATACATAAGAGATACTAATGTATTGAGGGACCGTCGCGCATCGGTCCTCGCAGCCGTCGCGCAATATTTCAACGCTCAGGAGGATGATAAATTCGACAGTAAAGCTAGGGTGGCCATCGTGGCATCGTCAGGGCCGTTACCCGGACCGATCCCGATCATGGTGATCCCAGTTGATGGGGAGATCAAAGGCCACGGACCAGTTGAAAAGTGGCCACCCATCGAGGGCGCACCGCTCCGTATCAGAATCCCGCAGGCACCCACGCGCCCCATCAAGCCGACCTGACAGTCCGGGTGTACCGTTGTAAAGCGCGTAGCTGACCCGTGCACTGCGCGCGGCAGGACGGTCAAGCACGAGACGGATGCGGCTTGGCCCAGCGGGTTCCACTGCGATGATATGGCTGTGTGGGTCATGGAGCGAAAACCCATACTGGCCGGGATCGCACACATGCTCGGTATCAAAACACAGCGGTTCCACGGGCACGTCAAAGTCGATCAAAACGGTGCTGTCCATCTGGGTCAATCGGCGCGGTTGAAGCGGGTGCCAGTCTTTGCCCTCCTGCGCCAACCGACGATAGGCTTTGGCAAAAAGGGCACCATGCCGACGGGTCGAGGCGGCATCAATATGGGCCCAATCTATGTAGTCATACTGATATTTTGGCCCCACCAGAACAAGTTGAGGATGGGTCAGCGCGGCCTGAAATTGCATCTGGGGCGTGCGAAAATGGCGTCGATCCCCGCTGCAATAACCAGAAATGCTTGAGGTCTGACATATCAGCATGGGCATTGGTTCGGCTGTGTCAAAGATGTCCGCGAGCGCAGAGGCAAAATCCTGATGCCATTGCGTCAGGATGCGGTCGTAGTCCGCGGTGCCTTGCGCCCCGTCGGTTTCACCATGCAGCACCAAAATTGCGCCAAACTGGGCGTCCGGCACATGAGTTTTGGCCGTCTGGGCTTGGGCGATCAGCTGTTCAAAGACGTGGCTTGGCCCGCCTTTGCGCAGCACGGCATAGGGCTGACCGGCCCAGCCTTGCCCGGCGAGAATGAGCGGGTCAGACGAGGTCTGTAAGAGCTGAGCGGCAAAGCCGCTGGCGATGGTTTCCGTCCCGGTTTCGCGCAGAGGACCAAGACGCGCGGTCAGCGGTTGACCCTGCCCGCCGACAGGGCCGCCGCCAAAACACAGAGCCTGCTCCTGCGCCACGGGATCAACCGTCATCGCAGGAGCACGCCCTGTCGCAAGGCTCTGGCCCGTGATCAAAAACAAATGCGTCACTTGGATCTCACGGCAGAGGGCGGGTTGATTTTGCCGTCCGCGCCGCGTTCTCGGTGGCGCTGAACACGGTGGCTTTGGGGCAGGCGGGTTCTCTCAAAAAGGCTTTTTCAAGCACTTTGGCCTGCACTCCGAGATAATGCACGAAGGCTTTCAAAAGCGGCGTTTGATAGGTGCGGGACGGGTAGACCGCATAAATTTTACGTTCCGGGGAGCGCCAGTCTGGCAGGACATTGACGATGTGACCAGCATCAAGTTCGGCCCGTGCGCTCCAGATCGAGGAATAGGCAAGGCCTGCATCGGCCATTGCGGCGGCTGTTGTGGCATCCCCGGAGCGGGTGGAAATGCGCCATTTCACCGGGATGGTGACGGTGTCTTGCCCGTTCGAAAGCCGCCAGTCTGTGATCGGGGGAGTGCCAAAAACCACACATTCATGGGCGGAAATATCCTGGGGGCGCGCAATCGCAGGCGCGTTGCTCAGATAGCCGGGAGAGGCGCACACAATCCGATAATCCGTTGCGATCGCCACCGCGATCAGGGAAGAATTCGGCAAAACCGCCTGACGAATGGCGAGGTCAACACCGGAATCAATCAGGCTGACGATGCCATCGTCATCAAGCAAATGGATGGACACATTGGGGTGTAACGCCTGAAAGCCAAAAACGATTTTGGCCAGAAACAAGCGGGCAAAAGAGGTGGACGATGTGATCGTGAGAGACCCGGAAATTTCATCTTTGCGCGATTGAATGCTGTTTTCGGCGCGTTGTATTCCCTCAAGAATGACCCGGCATTGTTCGTAAAAATCCTGTCCGCTCTCGGTCACCGACAAGCTTCGGGTTGAGCGCGTGATCAGGCGCACCCCCAATAGATCTTCAAGCTTTGACAGTCGTTTGGAGACCAAAGCGAGGGAGAGGTTGAGGTCGCGTGCCGCCTGCGACAGCGACCCTGCCTCGACGATCGTTGTGAAGATGGTGAGATCCTGGATGCTGTTGATGTGCGTTGAATAGGGGGTCTGTGCTCGCATCTCGACGTCTCCTAATAAACTGACTTTACACAAATTTCACAAAATGAGGCGCGCAACGCGACCTGTGGGAGATGACTATACTCAATACGACCAGAGTACCAAATTGCTCAGTTCTGCAAAGACCCTATCCATTATTTGATGTGCCCTTGAGGGAAACGCGCGCGGTTCAGGGCGGGAATGCCTTGTGAATGGGCAGGTTTTCGATGGACCGCCGCTGGGCCAGACCAGCCCGTCCCGCATTGTTGCTGAATCGTCAAGAATGCCTCGCCAAATGAGTGGCTACTGACCAAGCGCCCCGCAGAGATACTGAAGTCACCCGGAGGCCCCACCCCTGATCGGTGCGGCCGGATCACTCTGCGCTTTGGCGTAGATTTCTGTCATTCGAAAGGGATCGAAATGCCCACAGATGCCAACCCTGAACTGAATGCCGCCAAACTGGCGGCCCCTGATACCAAAATGACATCAAAGCTTTGGCGCACGCTTGTCATTCTTTTGCTGGCCCAATTTATGATGGCCGTCGATTTTTCCATTCTCAACGTGGCGTTGCCCGAAGTTGGCGCTGCACTTGGGTTTTCCTTGGGCGGGATGCAGTGGATTGTCACATCCTTTGCGCTCACGGCCGCCGGGTTTACCCTGTTTTTCGGACGGCTTGGCGATTACCTTGGTCGGCGAAATCTCTTTATTGGCGGGATGGTCCTTCTTGGCATCTCCTCGCTTGTGGGGGGCATGGCCGAAAGCCAAACCGTGTTGTTGTCGGCGCGTGTTATGCAGGGCCTGTCCACCGCCATGGTGACGCCCACCGCCCTCTCTTTAATGACCACCTCTTTCCCCGAGGGACCATTGCGGGACCGCGCTTTGGGCATGAACGGGGCGATCATGTCCGCCGGGTTTACCACCGGGGCTGTTCTCAGTGGTGTGCTTTTGGATCTTTTGAGCTGGCGTTGGTTGTTCTTTGTCAACGTGCCCATTGCCGCCATCGTCGTGGTGTTTGCGCCCATGTTGATCAAAGAGCCCGCGCGCGATCCCGGTGCCCGTAAGATGACGTTGGATATGCCCGGTGCGATCACCGTGACCGCCGCCGTTTTGTCGCTGGTCTACGGGATCACGGCGCTTGGCAACCACGGTTTGGAGGCCTTCCTTGGTATCGAATCCATGGTTTTGAGTGTGGTTCTGTTCGGTGTCTTTATTGTCATTGAAAAACGCTCGGCGGAGCCGCTTGTGCCGCTCAACATTCTCAAACGTCGCTCGGTTGCCTTGGGCAATATCACCGGCCTGCTGGCGTTTGCGACGGAAACATCGCTGGTGTTCCTCATGACGCTTTATCTGCAAGAGGTCTTGCAACAGTCGGGAACAGTGACCGGTCTGGCCTTTGGTATCCTTGGGGCAGGGACCGTGTTGGGCGGTGTGATGGCCTCGCGGGTGATCTCTCTGATTGGTCATCGTGGCACACTTCTTGCCGGGTTCGCGCTTCAGGCCGTGGCCACAGCGGCGCTGATCCTTTTGACCACAAACCCCGGTTCGATCCCGCTGATGCTGATCGCCACCTTCCTTGGCGGCATTGGCAACATGTTGGCCATTGTCGGCTTTATGACCGCCGCGACCTCGGGTCTGCCGAACAAACAACAGGGGCTGGCCACCGGGCTTGCCATTCTGACCCAGCAATTCGGGATCACCATTGGCATTCCCATCATGAGCGCGATTGTGTCGGCGCGCATACTCTCTCAGCCTGATCTCGATGCTTTGAGTGCACCCGAGCGCATATTGGGAGGTGTGCTTTTTGCCATCGCGATCAACGTTGCGCTGGTGGTGCTGGGCTTTCTTGTGGCGCTGCTGCTTCGGCCAGATCGAGCGCCAGACGGCGCTGAGACCGTCCCACAAAACTAACGCCACTGCGGGCGGGTCCGAAAGGTCCCGCCCGTTTCCTTTTATCCCTCAAACAGGAGCTTACCATGACACGACCCACCCCCACATCAGGACCGTTTCGCAGACCGAAAGACGCCAAATCGTGGATGTCGTCCAGCCGTGATGGCGATCGCTTGCCTCGGCTTCCTTCTTTGACCGGATTGCGCTTTTTTGCGGCTTTCGCGGTCTTTCTATTTCATGTCACCCTTTTTACCTCGCCCTTGCCGCCTTATCAGCCGACGAACCCGTTCGGCGCGACGCCCGTGGGAGAAACCCTTGAGCAGCTCTTTCGTCAACTCGGCTATGTCGGCGTAAGTTTCTTTTTCATTCTGTCCGGCTTTGTGATCACTTGGGCCACGCCCCAATGTTTTTCGATCCGCGGCTTTATGTGGCGGCGTATGCTTAAGATTTATCCGCCGCATGTCGTGGTCTGGGCGATTTCGCTTGTGCTGTTCGCCGGTGTCTATACCTCGCCGCAAACCGCCATTCTCAACCTGACGCTGTTCAGCACGTTCAGCACGGACCCGACCGTCTATGTCAGTGTCAATCCGCCGTCCTGGTCCCTTTCAAGCGATATGGTGTTTTATCTGCTGTTTCCTGTGCTCATGCCACTGGTTCGCCTGATCCCAGACCAGCGCCTTGGGCAAAGCCTGCTTGCGCTGCTTATGGGGATGTTGGCGGTGATCCTGATCACCACATATCTTGTGCCAAGCGAACCCAAATCGCCGATTTCACCGATTTCCGGCACGCAGTTTTGGTTCAACTATATCTTTCCACTGCCGCGGATGTTTGAGTTTGTAATCGGCATGGTGGCGGCGCGGATGTTGGTGCTGGGTCGGTGGCCCCGGATCGACCTGTTGTCCTCTTGCGTGATGTTGATCGCCTCCATCGCGATCGCCAAGCATCTGCCGTTTCTCTACACCTTTGGCATTTGTTATATCTTGCCGCTGACCGCCCTGATCACCGAATGCGCGGCACGGGATCGTGAGGGGCGCTCTCCGGTCTTTTTGACCAACAGGCTGACCCTCTGGCTTGGCCAAGTCTCCTTTGGCTTCTACCTCTTTCAGGGGGTCAGTATCTTTTGGTTGAGCAAACAGCTTGGGCTACAGGATCTCTCTGTTCTGGGCGGAATGGCCGCCATCGCGCTTTATTTTTCAGCGTCTTTGTTGGGCGGCTGGATTTTGTTCCGCTTTGTCGAAGAACCGTCGATGAAGCTGGCGCGTTGGGTTTTGTCGCGGCGCAAAATGCGCACAGCGTAACGCGCTTGCGCCGGAGTAGTCGACCGGGCTGATGTCTCGGACGGAGCGGGCATCCAAACGGTTGCCCGTTACGCGTCATCGCGGCGCGGGGACGGTTGGTCGACGCGCCCATAGCGCGCCAGATAGTCGAGAAGCACCCGAATGCGCGCCGGTACGGCACTGCCGATGCCGAGCCGGACCGCATGAAATGGCTCCAAATCGCCCGGATTATAACTTGGCAAAACCTCGACCAAACGACCGGCTTTCAGGTCATCTTCGATGGTGAACCGAGCCAGCCGGGCAAGGCCAAGACCGCTCAAGGCCATGTGCCGCACCCCTTCGCCATCGCTGGCCTGAAGGCGCGGGTCGGCGTTGAGGTCCATCACCTCGCCGTTGAGCGCAAAAGGCCAGGGTTTGCTTTTGCGTCGATAGGCAAATCCGATCAGTGTGCATCCCGCCAAATCTTCCAGACATTGCGGCATCCCGGCGCGCGCCAGATAGGCGGGGGCGGCAACGACCAACCGCTGTGAGGCGCCTAAGGTGCGCGCGACAAGAGCCGAAGAGGGCATCTCCCCGGCGCGGATGGCAAGATCGGCCTGGGCCTCGATCAGATCAACGACATGGTCAGTCTGGCTGACCGTGATGGAGAGTTGCGGATATTTGGCGATCAAATCGGGGAGGATCGGATACAGCCGGTGTTGGGCATAAGAGGCCGATGTGGTGATATGCACCGGCCCGGCTGGGGTCCGTCCCGCTCCGGCTTCACGCTCTGCGGTGTGAAGGGCGGCCAGAATTTCAAGCACCCGTAAATGCAAATCCCGGCCTTCACTGGTCAGGGTCAGCGCACGGGTTGAGCGCAGGACGAGCACAGCCCCGACGCGTTCTTCGAGCCGGGCAATGGTTTTCGAGATCGCAGACGGCGTCAACCCAGACGCGCGCGCCGCCGCCGAAAAGCTGCCTTCCGCGACAACCAGTGCGAAAATTTCCAAGGCCCTAAGCCGTCCGGGGTCTCCAAGCATTGTGCCTACACTTCATAAATCCTGTTCCTTAGAGAGGTATACTCTAAAATCAGCCATCATGACAGGGTGAGTGACATCGTCGTTCCATGGAGGACCAAAATGCCAGCTGCTCTCATCGCTCTCGCCCTCGGTGCCTTTGGCATCGGGGTTACTGAATTCGTCATCATGGGGCTGCTCGTTGACGTTGCGGACAGTCTCTCGATCACCATCGCCACCGCTGGCACGTTGATTTCTGGCTATGCGCTTGGGGTTGTGTTTGGCGCGCCAATTTTGACGATCCTGACCGCGCGCTGGCCGCATCGTCAGGTTCTTTTGCTTTTGATGGGGATTTTCATCCTCGGGAATCTCGCCTGTGCTGTGGCGCCAACCTATCAAACGCTTTTGGCGGCGCGGATTGTCACCGCCTTGACCCATGGCACATTCTTTGGCGTCGGCTCAGTGGTCGCGCAAAGCCTTGTGTCGCGCGAGCGTCAAGCCTCCGCCATTTCCATTGTCTTCACCGGGCTCACCTTGGCCAATGTTTTGGGCGTGCCGTTTGGCACATGGCTTGGGCAACACACTGATTGGCGCATGACCTTTTACGCGGTTGCGGCCATTGGTGTTGTCGCCGCTGTGGTGATGGCGGCGGTGCTGCCGCGCAGCCATGCGCCAACAGAAATCAGCGATTGGCGCGAAGATTTGACCGTCTTGCGCCGGGGGGGCGTGTTGCGCGGATTGTCGATGACCGTGTTGGGTTACGCGGGCGTTTTCACAGTCTTTACCTATATCGCTCCGCTTTTGACACGGACGGCGGGCCTGCCTGAGGCGGCTGTGTCGCCAATCCTTTTGGGCTTTGGCTGTGGCTTGGTGTTTGGCAATGTTCTTGGCGGACGCTTTGCTGACCGGGCGCTTGGGCCAACCGTTCTGGGCAGTTTGGGTGTTTTGGCGCTGGTGCTGTTTGGGTTTGGATTTGCGGCGCAGGGGCAGGTGAGTGCCATTGTGTTGACCATTGCGCTTGGGGCTGCGGGCTTTGCCACGGTCGCCCCGCTGCAAGCCTGGGTCATGGCACAGGCCACCGGCGCGGGCCAAGCCCTTGTGGCCTCCTTCAACATCGCCGCTTTCAATCTGGGCAACGCGCTTGGCGCATGGGTTGGGGGCTCTCTTTTGGCGGCAGGGTTTTCATATGAGGACCTGCCCTTTGCCGCGGCTGTGTTTCCATTGGCCGCGCTTTTGCTCGGCACCATCTCACTGCGCCGCGATGCTCGCGTTCCGGTCTAACACCTCATTTCTAAAGGACTATTATTATGGACTATCGTCAATTGGGCCAATCCGGTCTGCGCGTCCCCGTTCTGAGTTTCGGCGCGGGCACTTTTGGGGGAACCGGCCCGCTGTTTTCCAATTGGGGTCAGACGGAGGTGGATGAGGCGCGCGCATTGATCGACCTGTGTCTCGAAGCGGGGGTGACCCTGTTTGACACGGCGGATGTGTATTCCGCCGGACGGTCCGAAAGCATTCTTGGGGCGGCCCTTGAGGGACGGCGGGATGCGGTTTTGATCTCGACCAAGACGGGCTTGCCGATGGGTGACGGCCCCGACGACTGGGGCGTGTCGCGCGGGCGCCTTGTGCGGTCGGTGGAGGCGGCCTTGACGAGATTGCGCACAGACCGCATCGATATTTTGCAGCTCCACGCCTATGACAGCCACACCCCGCCTGAGGAGATTTTGACCACCATCGACATGTTGGTGCGGTCCGGCAAAGTGATCCATTGGGGGGTTTCAAACTATCCGGGTTGGGCGCTTATGCAGCTTTTGGAGCGGGCCGATCAGATGAACGTGCCGCGCCCTGTGGTGCATCAGGTTTATTACTCTTTGGTGGGACGGGATTATGAATGGGACCTCATGCCGCTTGGCGCGCATGAGGGTGTGGGGGCGATGATTTGGAGTCCGCTTGGATGGGGCCGTTTGACGGGCAAATTGCGCCGTGGAGGTACGGTGCCCGCCGTCAGCCGATTGCATGAAACCGCCTCCATGGGCCCGCCGGTCGATGACGCGTTGCTCTATGACGTGTTGGATGTGCTGTTTGAGATCGCGGCGGAAACCGGGCACAGCGTGCCACAGGTGGCGATCAATTGGCTCACCCGGCAACCCACGGTTTCGAATGTCATCATCGGCGCGCGCAACCGGGCCCAACTTGAGGATAATCTTGGGGCCGTGGGGTGGTCGCTTGAACCAGAACAATGTGCGCGTTTGACCCGCGCTTCGGAACGCGATGCGGCCTATCCGGCGGCGCAATATCGTCGCCAGGAAGGTTTTGGCCGCCTGTCTGCGCCGCTTGTGACGGCTTAGGCCGGGTCGCGCCAAAGAACCACCCGAGAGACAGGTGGGGGCGGAGGTCGCCCCCATGATTTTGACAGCACCGCGAGAGGCGGCAAGGATATTTCAATGATTGAACTTGACCATGTGACACTTCGGACCGCGCATTTGGCGGCAACACGCCAATTTTTTATGGACCTTTTTGATCTGGAGGAGGGGGAGCGGCCCCTTGAGATCCAACAAATTCCGGGGCATTGGCTGTATTCCGGCGATGCGCCGGTGGTGCATCTCATCGGCAGTTATGGTCGCGGCACTCCTATTGATGGCGAAATCATTGATCACATTGCCTTTCGCAGGCGGGGCTATCACGATTTCATCGCACGGCTCAAAGCGCGCCGTTTGCCGTATTCTTGTATGTCACTGAAAGGCCTGGCCGAGCATCGCGTGTTCTTGCGTGCCCCTGGCGGGCACTTGATTGAAACGGTGTTTCGCGGCGAAGACGCGCGCCGGGCCTTTGATGATCTTGGGTTAGAGCCGACCTACGGCTGACCGCATGCCGCGTCACAGGGGCATTCGCAGGTGCAGCAATCACGTTTTGGAAAGGATGTCTCAACACGGGGACGACTACTCGAGATTTGGGAATCGACGTTTCATGAGGGCAGGGCGGTTTTGCAAAGCCCGACAGGAATTTTACGTCATCCCAATCTCGAAGGAATGTCCTATGACCACAGTGTCCCGTCGCAGCTTTATTGGCTCCGCTTTCGCCGCAGGGGCGGCCGCATCCGGGGTGGCCATCCGGCCCGCTTATGCCGACACATCAGCCGTCGCCCCCGCGCCACTTGCTGTGCAAACCGGACAGCGGATCACGGCAGAAGACGCGCGTTTTCAGGCGCTGCGCACAGGCAACAACCAGCGGTTTTTGTCGACACCAGACTATGTGCGCATGATCCACACGCCACAAGATGCCCTGCTGGCCACCCAAGAGGCGCTTGATTTGGGTAAAAAATTTACCGTCCGCTCCGGCGGACATTGTTTTGCTGATTTCGTCTGCAATCCCGAAACCGAAGTGATCCTTGATATGGCCCCGATGCGGGCGGTTGGGTTTGATGAGACGGTTGGTGCGTTTTATGCCGAACCGGGTGGGATGCTGATTGATGTCTATGAACGCCTTTATAAAGGTTGGGGTGTGACCCTACCGGCGGGCATTTGTTACTCGGTCGGAGTGGGCGGGCATATTGTTGGCGGCGGTTACGGGCTTTTGTCGCGCAAATATGGCCTGACCGTGGATCACCTCTCTATGGTGGAGGTGGTTGTCGTGGACGAAGATCGGCAAGCGCATCTGGTGCGCGCCAGCTCGGACCCGGAGGATCCGAACCATGATCTGTGGTGGGCGCATACCGGAGGAGGGGGCGGCAATTTCGGCGTTGTCACACGCTACTGGTTCCGCACGCCCGGCGCCGAAGGCAGCGATCCCGGCGCGCAATTGATCCGCCCCCCGGCCGAAGTTCTGGTCAGCGCGGTTGCGTTTGACTGGGATCAGTTGACGGAGACAAATTTTACCCGGCTGATCGAAAACTTCAGCCATTGGCACGCCCGCAACAGTGCCCCTGACAGCCCCTACACCTCCCTGAGCAGCCTTTTTAATGTGAGCCACCGGGCCACGGGGGCCATGGGGATGTTCACCCAAGTGGATGGCGACGATCCCAATGCCGCCACTCTTCTTGCGGACTACATGTCGGCGCTGCTTGAGGGCACCAACATCGTTCCGCGCCCGATGCTCACCCCGATCGGTGAACTTCCCGCGATGCCGGATTACCTCGAAGGGGCGCGTCTGCCCTGGCTTCAGGCGACCAAACTTGTGGGTTCGAACAATCCGACCATCACCAACCCGACATCGCGCGGTGGTCACAAATCGGCCTATATGAAACAGGGCTTTGATCGCCGCCAAATTGCAGCGCTTTACAAACACATGAGCCGTGAAGATTTCACCAACCCCGACACGATGTTGGTGCTGTTTTCCTTTGGCGGCGCGGTGAATGCCCAAGGTCCGGATGCCACCGCAAACGCGCAGCGCTCCTCGATCTATAAAATGTGTTTCCAGACCTTTTGGAGCGATCCAAAGGACGATGCCTTTTATCTCGGCTGGTTGCGCGACATTTACGAAGACGTTTTTGCCGCAACGGGTGGTGTCCCGGTGCCCAACGAACAGATGGACGGGTGCTACATCAACTATCCCGATCGCGATATGGCCGACCCTGCGCGCAACCGCTCCGGCGTGCCATGGTCCACGCTCTACTACAAAGACAATTACCCGCGGTTGCAAAGCGTCAAGGACCGCTACGACCCCGGCAATGTCTTTTCCCATAGCCTCAGCATTCGCAACTCCTCGACCTGACGGCGACACTATTCGGACTGAAACTCTGCGTCACACGTTGCCCCAGCCAACGGTGTCTCTCACCGTGCCTTCCTCCCCCCTAGAAAGGACCTCCCATGAAAGATTCTGTGAAAAACACTATGAAAAACTCCGAGAAAAACCCCGTGAAAAACGTCGCTTTCGTTTTTGGAACCCGCCCCGAAGCCATCAAAGTCGCCCCGGTGATCCGGGCGATGCAGGACCGGTCGGACATGCGCCCCATCGTGATTTCCACCGGGCAGCATCGCGATATGTTGCAATCGGCCATGACGGAATTTGACCTCAAGGCGGATGCCGATCTCGACATTATGAAACCGGGGCAGGGGCTTGATCAAATCACCGCCCGGATCATCACCGGACTGGGTGCCCCGCTCAAGGACTTCGGCATCGACGCGGTTGTCGTCCATGGCGATACCGCCTCGACCTTTGCCGGAGCGCTTGGTGCTTTTTACAACCGTGTGCCTCTGGTCCACCTCGAAGCAGGGCTGCGCAGTGGCCATATTTCATCGCCCTTCCCCGAAGAAGCGAACCGCAAACTGGTCTGTCAAATCTCTGATCTGCACCTTGCCCCGACTTTGGTGAGCGCCGACAATCTGTTGCATGATGGGGTGGACCCCGACCGCATCCGGGTGACGGGCAACACCGTTGTCGATGCGGTCCGTTGGGCCGCCGCCCAGCCAGTGCCGGAGCATCAAGACGACCCGCTGGCCTTTCTTGACGGCCCGGACACCCGCCCCATTATCATCGCCACCGTCCATCGCCGCGAAAGCTGGGGCGCACCGATGCGCGAGATCGCCCAAGCGCTTGTCGATATTGCCCGCACCCATGATGTGCGCATCGTGATGCCGCTGCATCTCAACCCGGTGGTCCGTGAGGCGATCCTTCCGATTGTGTCGGGCGAAGACAATATTTACCCGATCGAACCGCTGCCCTATCGCCAGTTTTGCCGCCTGATGATCAAGGCGCATCTGATCGTTTCGGACAGTTCTGGCGCGGAAGAAGAAGGCCCCTCCCTTGGCAAACCCACGCTTGTTTTGCGCGATGTGACCGAACGGCCCGAGGCGATCACTGCGGGGGCCGCCGTTCTGATCGGGCGGACTCGGCAGGCGGTGCGAACCAAAGTGAGCGCGCTTTTGACCGATCACATTCTCTATGACGGCATGACCCGCGCCAGCGGCGTCTACGGTGATGGTCAGGCCACGGCGCGGGTTTTGGAGGCGCTTTCGGACCTGTTCACCGGGGTCATTTCAAATGCCATTCCGGGGATTGACTTCGGGGCAATGCCGGGCAAACCGCAGTTCGCCCAGACTCAGCCCGCCGCCTGATCTGACAGGGTGTCGAAGCCGGGGGAACCGGCTTCGACGGTTCGCGAAAGGAGATGAAATGACCACGCTCACAACACCGCAAAGGGACTTTGGTCTGACTGGGGAGCAAACAGATGGTGACATCCGAGCGCTGAGTTTCAGCACGCCCAATCTGCCGGTCCGGGTGTTTCAAAACGGGGGGCATGTTGAGATCGGCAGCCGCGCCATCGTGGTGAACCCTGGTGTGACCCCCGTGCCGTTCTATCCGTCGGGCCTACGGGACCATATTGCGCCGCTTGGGGCCGCGTTTTTGCGCGAGGTCTCGCTGCGCAGCGACACGACGCTTGTCACTTTGGCGTTGGATCGGCTGTCGGCGCCGGCTGATCTGTGTTCCGCGCCCGGATGGCGCAGGCTGGATACATTGCCGGGCATGGCGTCTGTGTCGGGGGCTGCGGGTCTGCCCCTGTTTCGATCCCCCCGAGATCGGGTGACAACGATTCAGGCCACCCCGGATCGCCTTGCCCCGACCCTGCCGCCGGGTCCGCCGCAGTGTTGGGGCGTGTTTATGAACCTTTGGTTTGCACCTGCGGGCACGGCCTGTCTGATCCACAACAGCCACCCGTTTCTTGAATACCATGTGCAAATTTCAGGGGATGGCGCGATGCAAAAATTTCGCCGCAATGACCTGAGCACTTTGTATGAAAATCAATATCTCGCCCCCGGCGCAGCGCACGGCATTTATGCGGTTCAACCCGCTGGGGACGGCAGCTTTCTTTACCCATGGCACCAGTATGTCGCACGCACCGATTGCCTCTGGCTTGCCGTTGAACTTGTGCCCGAGGGCCCCGCGCCAAGGCCGCAGACATCGGACACTCACACTGGGCAGTGTTGCCACCACTAAAGGAGACGACAGAGATGAATATTCAGAAAACCCCCGCCCGTCCGACCCCCGAAGCCGGGCCTCAGGCAAAGACATCCCCGCTTATGATTCCGGTGTTTGAACCCGAATTGGTGGCGGATCATTTGCGCGACGGCTATTGGCTTGAAGCGCCGGATCTCAATCAGGATGGCAAGCCGGATCTGTTTGGATACGGGCTGCGGCTTGGTGAGATTTATTGGTATCAAAATGGCGATTGGACCCGTCGTTTGATCACGGATGGCGTCAGAATGCCGGTTGGGGGCGACTACGCCGATATTTCCGGCAATGGCTATCCCGACCCGATCATCTGTTACGATCTTTACGGCGACATCGGCACCATTGTGGATGCAAAAGAGACCGGGGGCAAAATCGACTGGATCGAAAATCCGGGGCCGGGAGTGGAAGAGGCCAAGCGATGGACACGCCATTACATTGGCCGCGCCACCGGGATGCATCGTTTGCGCGCCGGGTATTTCACCCAGACCGAGCGGCTTGAGATCATCGGATTTCCAATTGTGACCAAGGGCAACGTACATGGGGTGCTGCCGCTGGTGATGTTCACCCAGCCCGACGACCCTCTGACGGCGCAGGAGTGGCCGATGACCACCATCGACGACATGAGTTATCGCATGTTGCACGGGGCGGAGAAAAAGCGCGGGCTCATCCCCGGTTCGGATCGGGACTCTGTTTTGGTTGCCTCGGATGAAGGGGTGACGTGGATTTACTATGATGCGGACACAGCCACATGGCAGCATGTGCGGATCGGCGAAGGCGAAACCACACAGTTCGAAGAGACCGGGTTTAAGGGCAGTGGCGATCTTGATGCGGGGCGCATTGATGGTGTTCCAATGAGCTATGCCGCCGCCATCGAGCCGTTTCATGGCAATACGGTTGCCATCTATACCCGTGACCCCGAAAGCGATCCGGCCACCGCCCGTTGGACCCGCCAGGTGCTGGACGTTTACGGCGATCCAAATGAAAATGGCGAAGGGCCCGGCCATCAAATCCTCTGTGCGGATTTCGATGGGGATGGCGATGAAGAATTCCTTGTGGGGTTGCGGGGTCCATGGCCATGGCAGGGGGTTATGTATTACAAAATGGTCGATAAAAAAGCCGGCGTGTTCGCCAAGTGGCGCGTTTCCGATGATTCCGTGGCGCGGATCGCCATGGCCGATTTCAACGGGGATGGACGACCGGATTTCGCCACGATTGCGTATTCCGTCGACAATTATTATCGCGCCAAACAGGCGCGGTTGATGGTGTTCCGCAACCGCATTGGCGATGACGAACTGTCTCGGTGACGGTCTGCTTTTTGAGCTTTCTTCGACCAATCTGAGTTATCAAAATCCCTTTGGCCGGACGTCGAACCGTTTGGCCAAAGGGATTCTACCCGGTTTGGGTGATCGCGCACAGCGTGGTTTTGGTCCACATGCCGTCTTTTAGCCGCTGTACCAATGACCGCCAACAGCGGCGCGCCACTCTGTTGCGCTATGCAGGACGTAAGTGGAATTTATCAAAGTAAGCATTTGTTTTATTAAGCAAGAGGATCGCTTTTTGGGCCGGGTTTGAGCGGCCGTTTTCTGGGCGATGCCCTGCATTTGGTCAGAGTGACTTGCCGTATTTTATTTATTTTTTGTAAAGTGCTATTTACAAAAAATAAAAAATAGGCTGTTCTCTCCGCATGAAACAAAATTGCGCCATACCCTCTGACACACCCCCCTTGCGTCACACCAGCAAGCACCGGCTTGCTGGGTTGCAGGGCCCTGATGTTTTGATCCTTGGCGGTGGGGTGAACGGTGTGGCGACACTGCGCGATCTGGCACTCAACGGGGTGTCCTGCGTGCTGATAGACCCGCATGATTTTTGCCAAGGCGCGAGCAGCGCCTCAAGCCGTATGGCCCATGGCGGGCTACGGTATCTTGAGGGGCGCGAATTTCGGCTGGTGGCGGAATCGGCGCGCGAGCGTAATCGCCTCATTGCCCATGCCGGGCATCTTGTGAAGCCGCTGGAAATTGTCGTGCCGCTTGAGCATCTTTTGGGTGGTTTCGCCCGTGCGGTGCTGCGGTTCTTGGGCTTTGCCCGTTTGAGTGGCCCGCTGTCCTTGGCCGCCCTTGAGGGCGCGTTGCGGCTCTATGAGGCCTTCGGTCGCCGCGAACATCCGCTGCCAAATCATAAAACCGTTTTGCGCCGGGCCCATTTCCCAAAAGGCCTGCGCCCGCAAACCCGCGCCGTGGCGGCCTATTTTGATGGGCAGATCACCCAACCCGAAGGCTTGATGTTTGAAATGCTGGGTGAAGCGATGGGGCAGGGGCCACAGATCGCAGCGCTCAACCATGTCAATTGGCACAAAGACGGTGACGCAATTGTCGTGACGGATCGGTTTGATCGCACGCAATACCGCATCACGCCGAAGGTGATCGTCAATGCCACGGGCGCGTGGATCGACGATGTGAACGTCAAGCTGGGCGGTCAAACGCAGTATCTGCGCGGCGTCAAAGGCGCGCATTTGGTGTTGGATCATGCCGCACTGCATCAACGCATGGCTGGGCGCGCCTTTTATTTTGACGATGGCACCGGGCGGATGATCATCACCCTTCCTGTGGGCGAAAACATCCTTGTCGGGACCACCGAAGTGGAGACCAAGGACGCGGAGGATCGCGGCATTTCAGAGACCGAAATTGCCTATCTCTTGCGTGCCATTGATGGGCTTTTCACCGATATTGCGGTGGATCGGAGCCACATCGTGTCGATGACAACCGGCATTCGTCCGCTGCGCGATGGCGGTGGGTCGGCCACCAGCGCGGCCCGCGATCATGCGCTTGAAGAGGATCGTTTTTCCGGCTGCGCAGCCCCGGTTTTGTCGCTTGTGGGCGGCAAATGGACAACCTTTCGGGCCTTTGGTGAAGAGGCTGCGGATCGCGTGCTGAAACACTTGGGCCGCAGGCGAGAGGTTTCCACCGCGCAACGCACTTATCCCGGTGCCGCGCCTTTTGCGCGCGACGCGATGACGACGTCAAAAGACATCACCACGCGTTTGATTGCCCGGTATGGGGCCTTGGCCCAAGAGGTTGCGCCGCTTTGCACCGGGCAGGGCAGTGCGCCTTTGGCCGGGGCACCGAGCTATTGCCGGGGTGAGATTATCTGGGCCATTCGCGCCCGCGCCGCCTGTTGCATCGAAGATTTGGTGTTGCGGCGAACCCAATTGAGCCTCGGCCATGGGTTACAGCGCGAGACGCTCTATGATTTGGCCGAAATTTTGGCACAGGAAACGGGACGCGATCCGAAAGATTTGGCGCTGGAAATCACCGCTGTGTTGGAGGACCCGCGCCTGATGGGCACACGCGCGCAGCTTCAGGAGAATGTCGCATGAGCGGTGAAATCCTCATTTCAATCGACGCGGGCGGCACGGCGGTCAAGGTCGTGGCCTATGATCTGATGGGCGCAGAAATCGCGATTGAAACCGCCGATGTCCCCACCGATCACCACCCGGACGGGCGGGTCGAGCGGGATGTCGAGGCCTTTTGGGCTGGCACCACCTCGGCCCTGCGGCGGCTCACGGCACATTGCGCCGGGCGCGAGATTCTTGCCGTCGGGTGTACCGGATTTGGCAATGGTATTTTCCTCTTGGACGAGGCGGGACACGGCACATGTCCGGGCATCGTCTCGGTTGATCACCGAGCGCAGCCTTTGGTGATGGAGCTGACGGCCTGCGGGCGCGCCGATGACATTTCGGCGCAGACAGGTCACCGGCTTTGGGGCGGTCAAACCCTGATGCAACTGGCATATCTGGCGCGTACAGATCCCAAGGTCATGGCGCGCACCCGTTGGGCTTTGGCCTGTAAAGATGTGATCCGGTTCCGACTGACGGGGGAGGCCTTGACCGATCCGACAGAGGCCAGTGGCGGCGGTTTAATGGACGTGGCGGCGGGCACCTATGCGCATTCGGTCTTTCAGGACCTCGGGTTTGAGTCCCATGCCCATCTTTTACCCCCCATCGTGGCCAGCGACAGTATTGCCGGGCGGGTGTCGCGCCGTGCCGCTGAAGAAACCGGATTGCCGGAGGGTACGCCAGTGGCGGGGTCGATGATGGATGTGGCCGCCAGTTCTTTGGGGGCGGGTGCGGTTGATGCGCCGGTTTTAACAATGATTGCCGGAACTTGGTCGATCAACAGTCTGGAAAGCGGCCCACCAAAAGGCAAAGACACACCGATCCTGAACATGCTCTATCGGGGCGGGGATCGCCGATTGATTGCCGAAGGCAGCCCCTGTTCTGCCGCCAATCTGGGGTGGTTCTTGGATCATGCCATGGGCGGGCGCGTTTCCGTGTCTGAGGCCAATTCATTGGTTGCCAATAGCCCGATCGAAACCCGCCGCTGTCAGTTTTTGCCCTATGTGTTTGGACCCGATCCGCGGCGTGGGACCTTTGTCGATCTGGGCGCGAGCGATGATTTGGGGACAATGTTGCGCGCTATCTTTGAAGGGGTTGTGTTTCAGGCGCGACGCCATGCCGAGGATGCTGTTGCCGTGGCGGGTCAGCCGTTTCCAGAAACGATCCGGCTTGCGGGCGGGGCGTCGAAATCTCCGGTCTGGGCACAGGTGTTTGCCGATGTCTGCCAACGCAATGTGGAGGCGGTGCGCGCCTCTGAGGTGGGCGCATTGGGCGCGGCGATCTGTGCCGCTGTGGCCTGTGGTGCCTATGCCGATTTGGCCGAAGCCACCGCACAAATGACCGGCGTGGCCCGCACACACCGACCCGACCCGGCGTTGGGTCCGTATTACGAAAAGAGGTTTCACAGCTTTTGCAGGCTCGATCACGGGCTGGCAGCGCTGTTGGAGGAGGAGAACCCGTAACCCGGGTCAAACGTTCAAAAGAAACACCAGGGAGGAAAGAAAATGCGAAAGACACATCTTTTGTTTGGAACCGCGCTCTGTGCGCTGGCCACGCAAGGCTACGCGCAGGATAGCATGGCCTGTAAAGGCGAATTGCCAGCGCTCAATGTGATTGCTCAGGGCATGCCCGCAGTCACCGCACTTGATGCTCATCTGTCTGAATTCAATGACAAATGGGGCACTGAGGTGAAAATCACCATGTTGGGGGAAAACGAGCGGCGCGCCAAAGCACGCCTTGATGCCTCCACTGGGGCCGGCTCCTATCAAGTGATCTATATCGACGAGGCCAATTTGGCCGAATATGTCTCCGCCGACTGGATTTATCCGCTCGCGGACGTGGTGCCTGAAAGCTATGATTTGGCCGATTTCCGCACCGATTTGAGCAATGTCGCCACGGTCGATGGCGTGCAATATTTCGCGCCTTTTGTGGGTGGCGGCGACGTCATGATGTACCGCAAGGACCTGTTGGAGGCCAAAGGCATTGCGGTGCCGAAAACGCTTGATGAATTGGTCGCAGCGGTCAAGGCGCTCAACGATCCTGAGGGCGGTGTCTATGGATGGTCGGCCCGCGGCCAACGCGGCTCCGGCATGAACGTGTGGCGCTGGACGCCGTTTTTCCGCGCCGAAGGGGGCGAATGGCTTGACGGGGATATGCCTGCGTTCAACTCTGAGGCGGGGGTGAAAGCGACCGAAGTTTACATGGATATGATGCAGTCCTCGCCTCCCGGCGTGGCGACGTTCAACTGGTCCGATTCCGTTGAGGCATTCCGCGGCGGTCAGGTGGCGATCTTGATCGAATCCGATGTGTTTGGCCCCTGGATGGAAGACCCGGAAAAATCGTCCATCGTTGGCAAAGTCGGCTATGCCCCGCCGCCTGATCCGCTGCCGTCTGCGGGCTGGTCGCATGGCTGGGCCGTGTCGAAATCCGGCGCTGCGGAAGACTGTGCCAAAACAATCGCGGGCGATTTTGTTGGCTGGGCCACCTCGAAAGAGATGGAACAAAGCCGGCTTGCCGCTGGGATTGCCTCCGACATTGGCCGTGTGTCCACCTTGCAAAGCGACGGGTTCAAAGCCCTCGTGCCGCAAGAATACATTGATGCGCTGTTGGACACGGGTCCGAAAACCAGCCTGTTGATCATGGCAAGCCCGGTTTGGCCGGAAATCGGGGATACGCTTGGCCTGACGCTTGAGGAACTCTTTGCGGGCACCCGTGACGATGTTCAAGCGGCCTTGGATGAAGCCGCGTTTTTCGCCGAAGAAAGCCTGATGCGCGTCAAATAACGCGATCTCTTGCCGCCGCACAGGAGATCTGTGCGGCGGTTCCCTTAGTCCCAAAGCGTTTCGGCATGTTCTCCAGATTGGATCAGTGCCGAAACGCACACAACATCAATAGGTTACATGCGTTTCGCGCCAAGATTTGCCGCGCAACGCTTTAAAGGACATGTCATGACCCGAAAAAGGTTCGTCATCCTGTCGCTCGTGCCCGCCATCGGCCTGTTGGCCACGCTGGCAGTGGTCTCGATTGCCGGGGCGGTGTGGTTCGCGCTTATGAACCGCACGTTGCGCTCGCCCGATTACGAATTTGTCGGCGCCTATAACTTTTTGCGTCTGTTGCGCGATCATCGGTTTTTCAATGCGTTGGAAATCTCAGCACTTTGGGAGCTGGTGACAGTGACCGGCACATTGGTTGTGGCTCTGCTTTTGGCGGTGCTGATCTTTGAGACGGTGAAAAAGCCGCTTTGGCGCAATTTGATCTGTTTCGCCTTCCTCGTGCCGGTGCTTTTACCGCGCGTGGCGGCGGCGTTCATCTGGCGGTTTCTCTATTCCCCGTCCTTGGGGGCGATCAATTATCTGCTCAGTCTGGTGGGCATCGGCCCCGTCGAATTCCTGGCCGATCCGTCCTTGGCGCTCGTCTCAGTGGCCATCGTCGACATCTGGCAATGGGGGCTGTTTTTCACCGTCATTCTGCTCAAATTGATGGAAACCCTGCCGCGCGACCCGGTCGAAGCCGCCAAGCTCGACAATGCGCGCACTTGGGAAATCCATGCCTATATCACTCTGCCGATGCTCAAAGGTCCGCTGATCAGTTTGGCGCTTGTGAAAGCGGTCGAAAGCCTGCGCTCCTTTGATTTGATCTTTGTGATGACAGGCGGCGGACCCGGCACGGCGACCGAGACGCTGGACCTTTATGCCTATCAAATGGGGATCAATATGGGCGGTCGGATTTCCTATGCCTCAGCGATGTCCATCCTGTTGCTGATCGTGACGACAGTGGCCTTCACCATCATCTGGAAAGCGGGGAAAAAATGGGCAAACTGATTTCCACCACTCTGACGCGGGCCCTACTTGGGCTGTTGATTATCGTTGCCTTGGGGCCAATCCTGTGGACCGTTTTGGGGGCGTTCAAAGAGTTGCGCGACATCGTCACCCCGGTGCCAAAGCTGATCTTTGAACCGACCTTGGACAATTTTGCCACCATCCTGCGCAACCCGACGATCCGGGATGGGTTGATGCATTCGGTGATCGTGGTCTCGGCCTCTGTGTTGATCGGCGCTTTGCTTGGCATTCCGGCGGCGCATAGTTTGGCGCGCCACGCCCGGCGTTGGGGCGATGATGTGCAATTCTTTGTGCTCTCGCTGCGCTTCATGCCACCCGTCGCCATCGCGATCCCGTTCATCGTGATCTACCTTGATCTTGGCATCTATGACACGCTCTTTGGCCTGATCTTGGTCTATCTGATCACCACGATTTCAACCGTGATCTGGTTGGCTGTGCCGGCATTTGAACGGGTGCCGCATGACATCGAAGAAGCCGCCGCCATGGAAGGCTGTGGTCCGGCCGAAGTGTTTTGGCGCTTTTCCTTGCCGCTGGCCGCACCCTCGTTGTTTGGCGCGCTGGTCTTTACCTTTGTGCTGGTCTGGAACGAGCTGTTGCTGGCGCTCACTTTGGCCGCCCAAAACGCCACGCTTCCGGTGGTGGCCGCCTCGATCACATCGCTTGGCAAAGAAGTTCCGTGGGGCGTGATCAACGCCGCGACCGTTCTTCTTGTTTTGCCTCCCCTCGTATTCATCGGCCTGCTCATGGGGCTGCTCAACACCATGGTCCGCAGCGGCCCGAAATAGGACACTTCAATGGCACATATCCACTGTACCGACATCGTAAAATCCTATGGCGCTCACCCCGTCATCAGCGGTCTCAACCTCGACATTCCGAACCATGAGTTCGTGGTCTTTCTCGGCCCCTCCGGCTGTGGCAAATCGACCATGTTACGGATGATTGCGGGGTTAGAGGAGGTCACTGGCGGGCGTATCGAAATTGGTGGCACCGATGTCACCGACATGCCTCCGGGCGAGCGCGGCGTGGCGATGGTGTTTCAAAGCTACGCGCTTTATCCGCATATGAGCGTGGCGGACAACATCACCTTTGGCCTGCGTCGTCAGGGCGTATCTAAGGCCGACATCGCCCCGCGTCTCAAACAGGTGGCGGAGGTTTTGGGGCTTGAAAACTTCTTGGACCGGCGGCCCAAAAACCTCTCCGGCGGACAACAGCAACGGGTCGCCATGGCCCGCGCGATGATCAAAACGCCAAAGGTGTTTTTGTTTGACGAACCGCTGTCCAACCTTGATGCCAAGTTGCGTGAGAAACTGCGGACCGAAATTCGCCGGATGCATCTCAAGCTCAAAACCACGACGATTTTTGTGACTCATGATCAGCTTGAGGCCATGACCATTGCTGACCGTATCGTGTTGATGCGCGACGGGATGATCGAACAAATGGGCACGCCGGACGAGATTTTTGAACGGCCCGCCTCGCGCTTTGTCGCGGATTTCATCGGCACCCCGGCAATGAATTTTGTCACCGCCAAGCTCGAAGCGGGGCTGATTGCTTGCGCTGGCAGCATCCGCATGCAGCTGTCCGAGGCGGAGTTTCCAAGCCTGAAACCAGGCCAAGAGGTCGAATTGGGCCTGCGCCCCGCGCGTATGGATCTTTGCGCGCCGGGCAGTGCCAATGCACTCACCGGCGAGGTGGTTTTGGTCGAAAATATGGGGGCCGAAGGCCAGGTGATCACTGAGGTGGACGGGGCCGAAATTTCCTTTGTCACCCAAGGGTTTCGCGATCTGTCGATCGGCGACACCGTCCATTTCGCCATTCGCCCCGACCATATCCACGTTTTTGACCCGAAAACGGGTCGCAGCCTGCGCAAGGACTGATCCAATGACGACGACACGCTATAGTGAAAAACTGGCCCGCCTGCGCGCGGGTATGGGCCGCAAAGGCGACT
The DNA here is from genome assembly GCF_003047105.1 of Celeribacter baekdonensis. Lineage (NCBI taxonomy): Bacteria > Pseudomonadati > Pseudomonadota > Alphaproteobacteria > Rhodobacterales > Roseobacteraceae > Celeribacter > Celeribacter baekdonensis. The sequence continues at coordinate 370,589 of NZ_CP028472.1, read as the reverse complement.
ACATGATCGCGGATGCCAAGGATGCTGATGTCACCGGCGGGGTGCCGGCCACCGGACCGCGCCGCGATGCGAACGGGAATATCGTTGGCGCACGCACGCGGCCTGAATTCCTCGATCAAATCCGCAAGGTGATTGATCAGGATGTGGTCGACATCATGCTGACCTCTGCCGGAAATATGGACGTTTTGGCCACCAGTGGGGCCTTTGATGGGCGGGCCATTCAACCGGCGTTTCGGGCCAATGAAACCACCTGTGTCTGGGCCAATGTGCGCCACGCGGGCTATGCCCAAACGCCGTCGCGCCCGTATCGAGGGGCCAATCTGGCCTTTGCTCCGGCGGATTTGTGCCTTTATTCGCTGACCTTTAACAATGACACCGAAGCGGATGCTCGCGCGTTGGAGGCCTATGCCGCCTTTCGTCGGGAGACCCGCGCGGCGGGTGTGGCGCATTTTCTTGAGGTGTTTAATCCCAATGTGCCGGGTGCGGTGGGCGAGGCCGAAGTTGGGGCCTATGTCACCGATTGCATCATTCGTCTGATGTCGAGCCTGACCTCCACTGAGCGCCCCGAGTTTTTGAAGGTCGCCTATAATGGCCCGAAAGCGATGGAAGAGCTGGCCGTGCATGATCCTTCGATGGTGGTCGGTGTGTTGGGTGGGGCGGGCGCAACCCATCGCGATACCTTTGAATTGATTGCACAATCCGAACGCTATGGCGCACGCTTGGCGCTGTTTGGGCGCAAAATCAATCAAGCCGAAGATCAATGTCGCCTGATCCAATGGATGCGGGTGGTTGCCGATGGCGAAGTCTCACCCGAAGAGGCGGTCAAAGGCTATCACGGCGATCTGGAAACCCTGGGGCTGCGGCCAGACCGCCCCTTGGCCGACGACATTCAGATCACGGCGGATGTGTTGCGCTTTGACGCCGCCGCTCTGTCCGTCTAATTTACGCCGACCCGCAATTTTCGCAGGAGCACGCCACCATGGCCCGCGCCAATCATCCCTCTGATCGCACCGTCGCAGAAACGGCGTGGCTCTATTATATCAAAGGGCTCAATCAGGGTGAAATCGCCAAGAAAATGAACCTGTCGCGGCCCACGGTCGTGACCTATCTGCGGCTGGCGCGGGAGCGGCAGATCGTGGGGGTCAAGATTTCCGGGATGCATTTTCGGGTCAATGAATTGGCCGATGCTCTGTGTGAAAAATTTGGTCTTGAGAGTGCCTTTGTGGTGCCCGAAGAGATCAACGCGGTCGAAACGATGCAGCAGGTCTGCGAAGCGGCGGCGCAGTTTTTGCCGGATTTTGTCGCGCCGGGCGATACGCTTGGCGTGAGTTGGGGACAAACCGTGTCCTTTGTCTCCGAACGGGTGCCATGGTGGCCGATCCAAAATCTGGTGGTGCGTCAGCTCATCGGTTCCTTGGCCAATCCGCTTTTGCCGACCTGTGAAAGCTGTACCACCGAGATCGCACGACGGCTTTCGGCGCAATGTATCAACCTGAACGCCCCTGCGGTTTGCTCTGAGGCGGGATTGGCCGAAAAGTTGCGCGCCGAGCCGATCATTGCGGAACAACTGACTCACCTGAAAGACTGCAACAAAGCGATTTATTCGCTCAGCCCCTGTACCGAAGACACCCATGTGGTGCAGTTCAACATCGCCACAAAAACCGACATTGCCGACTATGTTGCCAAGGGTGCGGTGGGCATCATTGCGGGACGGTTCATTGACGCGCAGGGCGCGCCGGTTTTGGGCGATTTGGACAAGCGGATGATCGGTGCCGATCAGGTGGCGTTGCGCAATATGTCTGGGCTTTTGGTGGTCAGCGGATTGCACAAACACGCCGCCACGCGTGCCGCTTTGCGCGGGGGTATGTGACCCATGCGGTGCTTGACATGGCGCTGGCTGAGGCGCTTGTCCATGACGCGGCGGGGAACTGACGGCATCTTCTGTTCCTCCGATCGGACGGATTTCCAAAACACTGTACGCGTTTGGATCATGCCCTGAGCACAGGTTATCCGGTGGGCTCAGAGCGCAGGCGTTTGAATTTATCTGACATCTCATTTGCTGATTGGCCTGAAAAATGTAAGACTTGTTCTGCATGACGGCCGTTCTGGGTGCCCACCATTGGTGGGTAGTTTCCTTGATCCTGTACCGGGCAGAAGTTACCCGGGGATTATCGGGCGCATGTGTCGCTTAGCCGATGCGGGGAGATGACAAGCAATAAAGGAGAGACAATGTTTAAGAAAATAGTCGTGCCAATCGACATATCCCATGTGGACAGATTGCAAAAGGCGCTCCGCGTGGCCGGAAGTCTTGCACAGGCGCACAATGCCAGCATTTGCTATATCGGTGTGACAACACCAATGCCGAGTTCGGTCGCGCATACGCCGAAAGAATTCGAAGCAAAACTTGCAGCATTCGCAGAGCAGGAAGCCAAAAAATATACCATCAACACCGAAAGTCATATGATCGTCAGTCAAGATCCGGCGGTTCAAAAAGATCGCGAGCTTGAAAAGGCGATCACCACACTGGGGGCGGATCTCGTGGTGATGGCCACACATGTGCCAAATGTGACGGACTATATTTGGTCAGGCCATGGGGCGCATCTTGCGGCACATAGCGACATCTCCGTCATGCTTGTGCGCGAATAAGCCCCCTTCAAAATAATCACCACTTCCAAAAGGAACGAAAGGAGGCTTTATGGCCGACCAATCACCTCAGGACCTTACACCAGAAGGTATCCCTTCCCCTGAAGGGGACGTTGAAATTATTGAGACGGATTACGAAATCGGACAAGATAATGTGGAAGGCAATCTTGGGCCTTTCGGGTTCGACATCCACAATCCGGTTTTTATGGTCTCTGGCCTTGCAATCATGGCCTTTGTTTTCTACGCGCTGGCGTTGCCGGAACAGTCCGGGGCCGTGTTTAGCTGGTTGTTTTCATCAGTCACCAAAGGCTTTGACTGGTTCTTTATCGGTGCCGCAAATATCTTTGTGCTCTTTTGCCTTCTTCTGATCATAACGCCCTGGGGCAACGTGCGGCTTGGTGGCACCGAGGCCACCCCGGACTACAGTTATATCGGCTGGTTTGCGATGCTGTTCGCCGCCGGTATGGGCATCGGGTTGATGTTCTACGGTGTCTCGGAACCGATGAGCCATTTCTCGTCCTCTTTGGGCGGGACGGCGATGGAGAACGGTGTGCGCACGGACTGGGCGCCGCTTGGTGCCGCGGCTGGAAACGAAGCGGATGCGGTGCGTCTTGGCATGGCTGCAACGATTTTCCACTGGGGCCTGCATCCTTGGGCGATTTATGCCGTCGTGGCTTTGGCTTTGGCGCTGTTCAGCTATAACAAGGGCCTGCCTCTCACCATCCGATCTGCTTTTTACCCGATTTTTGGAGATGCGGTTTGGGGTTGGGTTGGCCATGTCATTGACACGTTGGCCGTATTCGCAACGCTTTTCGGGCTGGCAACATCCCTGGGTTTTGGCGCGACACAGGCCAATGCGGGTCTGAACGAATTGTTCGGTCTGCCCGTCGGGCCGACCACTGAGGTGCTATTGATTTCAGGCATCACGGCAATTGCGCTTGTCTCCGTGCTTCGTGGGCTTGATGGCGGTGTCAAAATCCTGTCAGAAATCAACATGGGTCTGGCGTTCTTGCTGCTCGTTTTTGTTCTGTTGATTGGGCCGACGGCCTATCTCATCAAACTCTTCGGCAGCTCCCTGATGGCCTATGTCGAATATCTTCCGGCGCTGTCGAACCCGATTGGGCGCGAAGATGTCAACTTTAGCCAAGGTTGGACGTCCTTTTATTGGGCCTGGTGGATCAGCTGGTCGCCTTTTGTCGGGATGTTCATCGCCCGTGTGAGCCGGGGTCGGACCGTGCGCGAATTCGTTGTCTGCGTTTTGTTGATCCCCTCGCTGGTCTGTGTGCTGTGGATGTCCGTTTTTGGCGGCACGGCTCTCTATCAGGTGATCAATGATGGGTACACGGCGGCGCAGGACGCCTCTCTTGAACTCAAACTTTTCAAGATGTTGGATGTCTTGCCTCTCAGCGCGATCACCTCGCTCGTCGGGATCGTTCTGGTGGTGGTGTTCTTTGTCACGTCATCGGACTCGGGGTCGCTGGTCATTGATACGATCACGGCAGGTGGCAAAGTGGACGCACCGGTTCCACAGCGTGCCTTTTGGTGCATCTTTGAAGGGGCTGTTGCCATCGTCTTGTTGTTGAGTGCGGGCGGGCTGCAATCGTTGCAATCCATGGTCATCTCGACAGGCTTGCCGTTTACCGTCGTGTTGTTGCTGATGTGCTTCGCAGTGGCGCGCGGCCTGCATGCAGAGCGTAAAATAAAAGACTAAAGCGTCACGCCTTTCACCTGAGACGGGAAAGGCGGAACGCTTTACCACAACGGGCTGGGGCTGCGCAGGCGGCCCCAGTGCCCCTTTCCTGACGGTCAGGACGCTGACGGTCAGGACGACGCGGCGATCCCCCACCCATATGAAAAAGGGGCGCACGCAGCGCCCCTTTGATGTTTAACCACGGCCGCGCCTTAGCTGCGCGGTTTGGTGTTTTCCGGGTCATAGAGCGGTGCGTAGCCGACACCTGCGACTTCAACCGGATAGGTCTCGTCAAGATAGGTGACGTTGAGCTCACGCCCGAGCTGACAATAGTCCCAGGGCAGATAGGCCAGCGCGATGTTTTTGCCGACAGTCGGACCGAATGCGACGGAAGACGTGAAGGAGCGGCGGCCCAGCTCGTCGATCAGCACCTCGCCCGTTTCCGGGTCCATCACCGGCAGGGTGGTGTTCGGATAGCGTTTCACGCCATTGCTGTCGGTGTGCTCTTTCATCACAAGGGTACACAGCATCGCCGGTTGGTGCTCGCGCCCACGGTATTCGATGTGTTTCTCTTTGCCGCGGAACTCCGCTTCTTTCACCTTCGGACGCGACAGGTCAGCCTCGTAGAGGTTGTACATCGTGTTCAGATCGGCGTTTTGCAGGCGCAGGGATTTCTCCAGACGACGCGAGTTGGCGTAGGTTTCGACCCCCACGGCCAGAACACCCTCAGCCCGCAGCGCGTCCCAGACGGCCAGACCGTCATCAAAGCGCATGTGAAGCTCCCAGCCTTGCTCACCGACATAAGAGATGCGGAAAGCGGAGACTTTTTTACCCGCGATCTCGATCGTTTTGATCGCCGCGAAGGGGAAGTTCTCCACGTCGAGCATATCGGGATCGGTCACGACTTTTTTGAGGTTCTCACGCGCGTTCGGGCCCCAAATGCCAACCGTTGTGTAATCCTCGGTCACGTCCGTGATGGTGACGTCGAGACCGCGATCTTGGGCCATACGCTTCATATACATCAGATCACGCGGACCGGCGTCAGCCCCGTTCACCAGACGGCAGCGGTCTTCCATACGGAACACCGTAAAGTCGGCGCGCACCATGCCCTCGTCATCGAGCATGTGGGTGTAGATCCCTTTGCCGATCATGTTGTCACCACCGATTTTAGCCGCGCAAAGATATTCCATCAATGCAACGTGATCGGGACCGGAGATGTCGGTCATGTGGAAGTGCGACAGGTTGATCATGCCACAATCCGCGCTCATCTCAAGCTGTTCAGCGTTGGACACGCGCCAGAAGTGACGGTTGTCCCATTCGGCTTCACGCACAGGCACCTGATCGGCGTATTTTTCGAGAAGATGCTCGTTGGCTGCGTAACCGTGCGCCCGTTCCCAGCCGCCAAGTTCCATGAAATAGCCGCCGAGTTCGACTTCGCGCTCATAGAAAGGCGAACGACGGATGCCACGGGCATTCGCGAACGGTTCGCGCGGGTGGACCGGCGGGTTGTAGATTTTCGCAGCGGTTTCCTCGCAACGACCCCAGATGTAGTCTTCGGTCAGTTGGTAGTCGTTGAAACGCGCGTAGTCGATGCCGTTGTGGTCGACATCCGTGCGGCCCTTGGTCATCCAGTCGGCGATAAGTTTGCCCATGCCGGGACCGTCTTTGACCCAGATCGCAACGGCGTACCACAGGCCGCGCAGCTTGCGGCTTTCGCCCATCGACGGACCGCCATCGGTGGTGGTTTGCAAGAGGCCATTGAACGAGTGAGCTTCGTTGAAACCAAGTTCGGCAAGGATCGGGGTCAGCTCCATGGCTTTCTCAAGCGGCTCGATCACGTCCTCAAGGCTCAGGTCGCGCATGGACGGACCCATGCGGGCCTCTTCTTTTTCAAGAATGTCGCGCGGATGCACCATGCGCACGTCTTTCTCGTAATAGTAGCCCCATTCCATCTGACCACCCTCGGTGGTCGCGGGATCGCCCGTGTCACGCATATAGGCGGAGTTGCCCTGATCGCGCAGCAGCGGACGGCCAATTTCAAGACCAGTACCGGCAAATTCATCGTAAGGTCCGAAGAAGGTCAGCGGGTGGTCGACCGGCATGACCGGAAGGTCTTCGCCCGCCATTTCGGCAATCAAACGGCCCCAGAGACCAGCACAGACCACAACGTAATCGGCCATGATCGTGCCACGGTGGGTTTTCACACCAGTGACGCGGCCGTTCTCGGTGATCAGCTCCAGAGCTGGGGTGTTGGCGAACACCTTGAGCTTGCCGCTTTTCTCGGCGGCGTCGATCAATTCGCCTGCGACGGCCTGGGAGCGCGGCACCACGAGACCGGCATCCGGGTCCCACATGGCACATTCGATCTGGTCTTCTTCGAGAAGTGGGAATTTCTCTTTCGCTTCTGCGGCGGTGATCATGCGGACGTTGGAGCCGAACGCACGACCACTGTCGCAGCGACGCTTGAGCTCGGTCAGACGATCGTCATCGCCTTTGCGGCACACTTCGATCCCACCGATGCGGGAGTAACGGCCCATCTTCTCGTAGAAATCCATCGAGTACATGGTGCTCCATGTGGACAATAGATCGTGGCTGGTGGCGAAACAGAAATCCGACGCGTGGCCGGTCGACCCGATGTCTGTGGGAACGGCGGATTTGTCGATGCCGACAATATCATCCCAGCCGTTTTCAATGAGATGATGCGCGACGGAGGCGCCGACGATACCGCCGAGACCGACGATGACAACTTTGGCCCTGTTGGGGAACGAAGACATATCTCTCAATCCTTCTTTTCGAGGTGCTTGTCTGTGGAAAGCGCGGGGAAATTGCGCCGGGATTCACGGGGGAAAGGGTCGGCCCCGAAACCGACAAGAGCCGCGCGACGGGATACACCCGTCGCGCGGCCAGAATCTGTGCCGATCTTCATATCGTCGCAGGGCGTCATGCACCCAACTCCGGAACTGGATAAGTCTTGCGCCGGTAAGCGGCGATCAGCGTGTTGTGCATCAGCGTCATGATGGTCATCGGACCGACGCCACCCGGAACAGGCGTGATGGCACGGGCTTTTTCAGACGCGGCGGCAAAGTCGACATCCCCCACGAGGTACTTTTTCCCATCGCGGATGACGCGGCTGGTGCCGACGTCGATCACAGTGGCGCCGTCTTTGATCCAGTCGCCTTTGATCATTTCGGCGCGACCGACAGCGGCCACGACGATATCGGCCTTGCCGACTTTTTCCGCCAGATCAGCCGTGCGTGAATGCGCCATGGTCACGGTGCAGTTTTCCGCCAACAAAAGCTGAGCCATCGGTTTGCCGACGAGGATCGAGCGCCCGACAACAATCGCATCAAGCCCGCAGAGAGACCCAAGCTGATCCTTGAGCAGCATCAGACAGCCCAATGGCGTGCAGGACACGAGACCGGGCAGACCCGAGGCCAGATAGCCCGCGCTCAGAGGATGCAGGCCGTCGACATCTTTGGCCGGGTCAATCGCTTCGATCACCTGAAGGCTGTCGAGGTGGTCGGGCAGGGGGAGCTGAACGAGAATGCCGTCCACGGCCTCATTGGCGTTCAATTCCGCGATGAGCGACATCAGTGTATCCTGCGTGGTCTCTGCGGGCAGGCTATGTTCGAAACTTTCCATGCCGAGCTTGCGGGCCATCAGGCCTTTGCTGCGGACATAGATTTCACTGGCCGGGTCAGAGCCGACCAGAACAACCGCAAGACCGGGCGCGCGGCCTGTCTTGTCAGCGAATGCAGCCGCTCCTGCAGCAATCCGATCCCCGAGACCTGCGGCAAAGGCTTTTCCGTCGATAATATGTGCCGTCATGGACGCACCTCCTTGAAAAGTCAAAAAGGGACCGGCGTGCCGGCCCCCTCCCGGACAGGGATTACGGAGTGAAGACGACGGTGCGGTTGTCATTCATCATGACACGACCTTCGAGGTGATATTTCACCGCACGGGCCAGAACGCGGGATTCGATGTCGCGACCAGTTGCGACGAAATCCTCGGCGGACATGGTGTGGGTGACGCGTTCGGTTTCCTGTTCGATGATCGGGCCTTCATCAAGATCTGGCGTCACATAATGCGCGGTCGCCCCGATGAGTTTGACGCCACGGTCATAGGCTTGGTGATAGGGCTTCGCGCCTTTGAAGGACGGCAAGAAGGAATGGTGAATGTTGATGATCATGCCAAAGAGCTGGTTGGACAGCTCGTTGGAAATCACCTGCATGTAGCGTGCAAGGATCACCAGTTCGGCCCCGGTTTCCTGAACGAGAGCGGCAAGTTTATCTTCCTGCTCGGTCTTGTTCTCTTTGTTCACCGGCCAGCAATGGAAGGGAATGCCTTCCTGTTCGGCGACTTTGCGGGCGTCTTCGTGGTTGGACACGATGGCCGCCACTTCGGCGTCAAGCCAACCAGTTTTGATCTGGTACAAAAGGTGCAGCATCGCGTGGTCGAATTTCGACACCATGATGATGATCTTCGGCTTGCGGGTCTCATCCTCGACCTTGAGTTTGAGGCTGAACCGATCAACCGCCGGTTTCAGGGCCAGTTCAACACTGTCCTTGGTGACAGACTCGGGGAAAAGGCAGGACATGCGCAGGAAGAATTTGTTCGTCTTGCGATCCCAGAACTGGTTGGATTCAGCGAGGTTTGCCCCGCGGGAGGACATGGCCGCACTGATGGCGGCAACGATGCCCGGCTGGTCGTCACAGGCGACGCGCAGAATGTAGGAATTGGAGCTCATATGTGTGGTTCCGTTCATAAATGTCTGAGAGGCGCGCGTCACAGTTGACGCTCAAGCTCGGGCAGGATGTCGAAGAGATCGCCAACGATGCCATAATCCGCCACTTGGAAAATTGGGGCGTCTTCATCGGTGTTGATCGCCACGATGATTTTCGAATCTTTCATCCCTGCGAGGTGCTGGATTGCACCGGAAATGCCGCAGGCAATGTAGAGATCGGGGGCGACAACCTTGCCGGTTTGACCAACCTGAAGATCGTTCGCCGCATAGCCCGCATCCACAGCGGCGCGGGACGCCCCCACAGCGGCACCGAGTTTGTCGGCCAAAGGTGTGATGACCTCGTTGAATTTCTCTTCAGACCCAAGAGCACGGCCGCCGGACACGATGATCTTGGCGGAGTTCAGTTCCGGGCGATCGCTTTCCGTCTGGATGTTCTTGATGAAGGAGGACAAATCGCTGCCCTCTGAGGGCGCGTCGATGGAGCTGACCTCTGCGGAGCCGCCGTCCGTTGTGGCGGCAAAGCCTGCGGTGCGCACGGTCAGAACCTTGGTCGCATCCGTGGATTGCACGACTTCGATGGCGTTGCCAGCATAGATTGGACGTTTGAACGTGTCGGCGGACACCACTTCGGTGACCTCGGACACCTGCATCACGTCAAGCAGAGCCGCGACGCGCGGCAGCACGTTTTTGCCGTTGGTCGTGGCCGGGGCCAGAACGGTGTCATACTCAGGTGCAAGCGAAACGATGAGCGCTGCGGCGGCTTCGGCCAGACGCTGTTCGAGCGCCTCGCTTTCGGCCAACAAGACCTTGCGCACGCCGGTTAGTTTTGCCGCGGCTTCGGCGGCGGCAGACGCACCTTTGCCCGCGATCAAAATATCGACGTCGCCGCCGATTTGGGATGCAGCCGTCAGAGCCTTTGCGGTTTGCTCCGACAGGCTCGCATTGTCATGTTCTGCGAAAAGAAGAATAGCCATGTTGAAAGGTCCCTCTGGGTCAGATGACGTTGGCTTCGTTTTTGAGCTTGTCGATCAGCTCGGCGGCAGAGGACACTTTGATCCCCGCGTCGCGTTGCGTCGGCTCTTCGACGCGCAACACGTTCAACCGATGCTTGACTGTGACGCCATAATCGCCGGGGTCTTTTGTCTCGAGCGGCTTTTTCTTGGCCTTCATGATGTTCGGCAAAGAGGCATAGCGCGGCTCATTGAGACGCAGATCGGCGGTCACAATGGCGGGGAGTTTGACCTCAATGGCCTGAAGGCCGTCGTCGACCTCGCGGGTGACTTTCGCGGAGCCATCGCCCAGCTCGATCTCGGAGGCAAATGTGGCCTGCGACCAGCCGAGAAGAGCAGAGAGCATCTGGCCGGTTTGATTGGCGTCGTCGTCGATTGCCTGTTTGCCGAGGATCACCAATTCGGGGGCCACGTCCGCCACAACACCTTTGAGGAGTTTTGCGACGGTGAGCGGCTCAACAGGGCCGTCGACGGTGATCAGAATGGCACGGTCGGCACCCATGGCGAGCGCGGTGCGCAACACGTCTTGGGCCTGTGCCGGACCAACGGATACGGCGATGATTTCATCCGCCTTGCCCGCTTCTTTCAGACGCACGGCCTCTTCGACGGCAATCTCGTCAAAGGGGTTCATGGACATTTTGACATTGGCGAGGTCGACACCGGAATTGTCCGCTTTGACGCGGATTTTCACATTATAATCGACCACCCGTTTTACAGGAACGAGTACTTTCATGTTTCCCTCTTCTGTCGGCCCGAAAAGCAAAGTCTTCGGGGTGGCCCTCACCTATGGCGAGGCCTTTGAATTATTTCCAAGATTGGGGAGCAGGGTGCCGAAGCGATGCTCCCGGTGGCGTTCCCAGTCTGGCCGGGTTTGCCATGCCGATCACCAGATCTTTGGCTATCTTTGGAGCGCAGGTGCAGCGGTGTTCGCAAACGTTCGGACAGACCGCCAGTGTCAGCGGTTGTTTGCGATCCTGTTGACCTGCCCTCCCGACATCACCTGTCGTTTTTCACCAAGAGACCCGGATTACGGCATCGTAAGGAGCAACATGACGACTTTTTGCGTCGAAAAATAGAATGTTTGCGTCAAAGCGAGATTATCGCTACGACAGATATATGGGGTTTCCTGTTTGGAGAGACAAAGATGACGACTCCGTCTTCACAAGACTCAGTTTCGCCACCGCGCACAACAAACTTGCGTGCGCTCAAGGCGAGAGGCGAGGGACCGCGCCTGTCCGTCGGTTTTATCCTTGCGCGCCGCTTTACGCTCTGTGCCTTTGCCAATTTCGTCGATGTGCTGCGTCTTGCCGCCGATGATGGAGATCGCAGCCGTCCGATTCTCTGTGACTGGACTGTGTTGTCCGACACGATGGACCCTGTGCAATCGAGCTCTGGCATCACGGTCCAGCCGAAGGAGCGTTTGGGCGATCCGCGGCGGTTCGATTATATCGTCGTGGTGGGGGGCTGATGGATGAAACCCCCAGTTTGGGGCAGGCCTATCACCGTTTTCTGCATCAGGCCGCCGATGCGGGCATTCCGTTGGTCGGGGTGTGCACCGGTGCCTTTTTCCTGCACCAGGTCGGGTTGCTCAACGGCTATCGCTGTTGCGTGAGCTGGTTTCATCATTCTGATTTTCTAGAGCAATTCGAAGGTCTTAGCCCTGTCGCGGATCAGATTTTCGTGGTCGATCGCGACCGCCTGACCTGTTCGGGTGGGGTGAGTTCGGCGCATTTGGCGGCCTATTTGGTGGACAAACATGTTGGCCGCTCACAGGCCAGCAAAAGCCTGCATATTATGATCATCGACGATGCGCTTCAGGCGGAAAAACCACAGCCGGGTCTGCCGCTTGATCTCAAAACACAGGACCCGATTGTCCAGCGTGCACTGTTGTTGATGCAGCAAAACATCGACACGCCGATCTCGGTTCAGGACGTCGCGCTACGGATGGGCAACAGCAAACGCCAGATTGAACGCCACTTTCGTTTGGCCCTGAACACGTCACCACAGGCGGCTTTTCTCGACATGCGATTGGATTTTGCCAAGCACTTGGTCGAGAAGACGCAAAAGTCGGTTGCACAGATCGCTGTGGACTGTGGTTTCTGCGATTCTTCGCATTTGAGTCGCATGTTTCGGCGCCGTTACGGTGATACGCCCCAGTCTTTTCGCCAATCGTCGTTCGTGGAAAATTAAAATTTAGCTGCACGGTTGGGCTTGGCTGCTCTTAAAAGCGACGTATTTGCTCAAAAATACATCTCTTTTAAGACATGCTGGGACGTCTCTTCGCCAATTGTCGTGATGATACCGTTATTGTGACGCATATCTACTCCCTGTGCAATTTCCATCTTCCAATACTCACCCCAATCTTCGCCGGCGGGTCTCATTGGCTCAGCACGGCTCAACAATAAAAAACTCGGGGAGAGTTTGGGTCATGGTTGCATCAAGCGACAATGCGTTCGTGTCTTTCGAACATGTACAGAAAAGCTACGATGGCGAAACCCTCGTGGTGAAAGACCTCAACCTGCAACTGGCCAAGGGCGAGTTCCTGACCATGCTTGGACCGTCAGGCAGTGGCAAAACCACCTGTCTGATGATGTTGGCCGGGTTTGAAACGGCGACCCATGGCGAGATCCGCCTCGATGGTCAGCCGATCAATCAGGTGCCGCCGCACAAACGCGGCATCGGTATGGTGTTCCAGAACTACGCGCTTTTCCCGCATATGACGGTGGGTGAAAACCTTGCCTTTCCGCTTGAAGTGCGTGGCATGGGCAAATCCGAGCGTGAGACAAAGGTCAAACGCGCGCTTGATATGGTGCAGATGGGGGCCTTTGCCAATCGCCGCCCGGCCCAGCTTTCGGGCGGTCAGCAACAACGGATCGCATTGGCCCGCGCTTTGGTGTTTGACCCCAAGCTGGTGCTGATGGACGAACCGCTCGGCGCCCTCGACAAGCAGTTGCGCGAACATATGCAATTCGAGATCAAACACCTGCACGAGAGCCTCGGCATCACCGTCGTCTATGTGACCCACGACCAAGGCGAGGCGTTGACCATGTCGGATCGCGTCGCGGTGTTCAACGATGGCCGCATTCAACAGCTCGCACCACCGGCAGAACTCTATGAGCGCCCGGACAACAGTTTTGTTGCGGGTTTCATCGGCGAAAACAACAAGCTGCCCGGCGTGATCGAAGAGCTGAACGGCGACCGTGCCGTTGTGTGTCTTGAGAATGGCGAACGGATTCATGCGACAGCGGTGAATGTCCGCGCAAAAGGCGAAAAGACTTTGGTGTCCATTCGTCCGGAACGTGTTGAATTCAAACCCGAACTGATCCCCGAAGGATCTCACACCATCGACGCGGAAGTGCTCGAAGTGATTTACATGGGGGACATTTTGCGCACCCGCATGAAGGTGGCGGGCCATGATGAGTTCGTCTTGAAATGCCGCAACACCATTGACCAGGTTCCGTTGTCTCCCGGCCAACGTATTCGCATTGGTTGGAATCCCCTCGATGCACGCGCGCTGGACATGATCTGAGTTTTCTTCGCTTCGGTCAAACCGGAGCGAGGCAAGAGACGCGCGGCTTGAACCGCGCGAAAGTCCCGATCCAACATGGAGAGAAAAATGAACAAGAAGACTCTTTTCGCGCTGACCACGGCGCTTGGTGGCCTTGCGCTTCCGGCACTGGCCGATGACATCACCATCATGAGCTGGGGTGGGTCTTATTCTGCGGCGGAAACCGAGGCGTATTACAAACCCTTCACCGCAGAAACTGGCATTGGTATTGTGTCCGTCGACGCCGACAATCCCGCCACTCCGGTGAAAGCCCAAGTGGATGCGGGCAACGTGACCACCGACGTGGCGCTGTTCCTGGTTTCCGATGCTGTGCGTCTGTGTGACGAAGGTCAATTGATGCCGATTGAGGCCTCGATGCTGCCTGATGGGGTCGATGGCACCCCGGCGATGGACGATTTCCTCGAAGGCACGCTGAGCGAATGCATGGTGCCGAACGACATCTATGCCACCGCCGTTGCGTTTGACGCGTCGCAATACGCACAGGGTGCTGCTCCGACCTCCATCGCCGATTTCTTTGACATCGAGAAATTCCCCGGCAAACGCGGCGTTTTGAAAAGCCCGAAAGTGGTTCTGGAAATGGCGCTGATGGCCGATGGCGTGCCTGCCGATGAGGTCTATGACTTGCTCGACACCGACGAAGGTGTGGATCGCGCGTTCGCGAAACTCGACACCATCAAGAATGACGCGATCTATTGGGAAGCCGGCGCACAGCCGCCGCAGCTTTTGGCCGATGGCGAAGTGGTGATGACCATGTCCTACAACGGCCGGATCTTCAACGCCGCCGTGAACGAAGGCAAACCTTTCGAAGTGCTCTGGGACGGTCAGGTGTTTGAGTGGGAAGGTTACGTGATCCCCGAAGGTGCCCCGAACGCAGAGGCTGCAATGGAGTACATCAAATTCGCGACCTCCAGCGCCTCTTCCGCTCGCTTCTCCGAACGCATCTCCTACGGCACGCCGCGTAAATCTGCGGCGCCGCTTGTGGGCAATGTCAACGGCACCGACATTCCGATGGCGCCGAACCTGCCGACCTACCCGGCGAACATGACCAACGCGTTGGCCTCTTCTGCTGATTTCTGGGTCGACCGTGAGACCGAGCTGGGCGAGCGTTTCAACGCATGGCTTCTGTCCAACTGATCCGACACCGGATCGAAACCTTGCCGGAGGGCGTCTTTCCCCTCGTTCTCCGGCAAACCGGCGAAAGTGCTTTGAGCTCTTTCGCCGCACCGTGTTCTGACTCGGACGTCAACAAGTGGCCCCAAAATGGCGCGCCGCTTTGGCGCATAAAGCAAGATAGGAAAAAGGATGTCTGACGTCGCTTCTCAGTTGACCACCGCGGACGGGCGCCCACTCAAGGCCGCTTTGGCCACGGCACAGGCGCGGGCCAAACGCCGTGCCTTCTTTCTGGTCCTACCGTTGCTCGCATTCATTATGATTACATTCGCCGTGCCCATTGGCCAGATGTTGCAGCGCTCGGTGTACAATGACGGTTTTTCCCAGACCGCCCCAGCACTCACGGCATGGTTCGCGGCCAACCCAAAAGGGACAGTGCCCGATGAGGCGGCCTATGCGGCTTTGGCCTCAGATCTCAACCTGATGAAAGAAACGCGTATGGCGGGGGATGCCGGCACTCGGATCAACTATGTTGTGTCTGGCACGCGCTCGCTCTTTACCAAATCGGCGCGCAAGGCCGCGGATTTTGAGCCGCCTTATATGGCTGCGCTGCTTGATATTGATGAGGATTGGCAAGACCCGCGTGTCTGGAATGCGATGCGGACCGCCTCCAACCCTTGGACGTTGGATTTTTACACCATCGCCTTTGACCGTGAACGCGATGCGGAGGGCAAACTCGTCAAAGTGAATGAGAACCAACGCATTTACGTCAAGCTCTACATCAAAACCTTTGTTGTTGCTGCGGTCATCACGGCGATCTGCCTGCTCTTGGCTTTCCCGGTCGCGCATTTGCTGGCAACCCTGCCGATGGCCAGGGCCAACCTGTTGATGATCCTCGTGCTGTTGCCATTCTGGACCTCGCTTCTGGTGCGAACGACAAGTTGGATTGTGCTGTTGCAAGGCCAAGGCGTGATCAACAGCATCCTTGTGTCGCTTGGCATCATTGGTGACGATGGCCGTATTCAGATGATCTACAACCAGACCGGCACGATTATTGCCATGGTGCATATCCTGTTGCCCTTCATGGTGTTGCCGCTCTATTCCGTGATGCGTGTGATCCCGCCGAGTTACACCCGCGCGGCCCGTAGCCTTGGCGCGACGAGCTGGACGACCTTCCGGCGTATTTATCTGCCACAGACCATCCCCGGCATTGGGGCTGGCGTGCTCTTGGTCTTTATCCTCGCGGTTGGCTACTACATCACCCCGGCGTTGGTCGGCGGTGCGGATGGTCAGCTTTTCTCGAACATGGTGCAGTTCCACATGACCAAGGCGAATTGGTCCATGGCGGCGGCTCTGGCGACCATGCTTCTGGTCGGGGTTCTGGTGCTGTACTGGCTCTATGATCGCCTGATCGGCATCGACAAATTGAAACTCGGTTAAGGAGAGAGACTGATGGCCCTTCCGACCTATGCCTCCCCACTCGAACGCGCGTGGCATGCCACCTATCTGGTGATCTGCGTTCTGGTGTTCGTCTTCCTGATTTCGCCGATCCTTGTCATCGTCCCGTTGTCCTTCAATGCGGAGCCGTATTTCACCTACACGGAGAAAATGCTGAGCTTTGATGCCGAGGGCTATAGCATGCGCTGGTATGACTCGCTTTTGACCTCGGGGATGCAGGCCTCCGAAGCGGTGCGTGATGGGGCGTGGTGGTCCGATCTGTGGCACAATGCGGATTGGGTGAAAGCGGCGAAGAACTCCGTGATCATCGGCTTTTGGGCAACGATCCTGTCAACCGTTCTGGGCACATTGGCCGCACTTGGCCTGTCGCGCCCGGAAATGCCATGGCGGCGGACGATCATGGCCATCTTGATCAGTCCGATGATCGTGCCGATCATCATCGTTGCAACCGGGATGTTCTTTTTCTATTCGAACCCCTGCGCCATTTTCGGCGTTGAATGCGGTCGGTTGACCTCGACCTACACCGGCGTCGTTTTGGCCCATGCCGCTCTTGGCATTCCGTTTGTGATCATCACTGTAACGGCGACGCTGTCGGGTTTTGACCAGTCCCTGATCCGGGCTGCGGCAAGCCTGGGCGCCAATCCGCGCCGCACCTTCTTCAAAGTGGTGATGCCGCTGATCCTGCCGGGTGTGATTTCGGGCGGTCTCTTTGCCTTCGTCACCTCCTTTGACGAAGTGGTCGCGGTGCTGTTCATCGCGGGGCCCGATCAGCAAACCATCCCGCGTGAAATGTGGAGCGGCATTCGCGAACAGATCAGCCCCGCGATCCTTGCTGTGGCAACAATCCTTGTGGTGATCTCGATTGCGCTTTTGACAGTCGTGGAAATTCTGCGCCGCCGGTCTGAACGGCTGCGAGGGGTTGCTGCGCATTAAAGCGCATGTAGCAGCGGTATCTTGCCAAAGGCATCTGTCCTGATTGCGCGCCTTTCCGCTGGGAAGGGCGCGTTTTTACATCTGGCGCAAATGTCCTGCGCGTTTGCCTCATCTCTCCGCGCCTCGACCCGGCATGACACTGTCTGCTGAACGGACGCGCGTGCGGCCAGTCCGCAACGTGCAAAGGGTTGGCCCGCTCTGGGAGGACGGAGCGTTCGACCCTGTGACATGTGAAGTAAGAGGGCGGCCTAGCGCGCCCGCAATGGGAGGATATATCATGAGTTCCAACAGAGGTGTCGTCTACATGGGCCCCGGCAAGGTCGAGGTTCAGGACATTGCAGACCCGACCATGGCCGCGCCGGATGGGCGCAAGCTCGGTCACGCCGTGATCCTGAAAGTGGTTTCCACCAACATCTGTGGTTCCGACCAGCACATGGTGCGCGGCCGCACCACTGCGCCCGAGGGCCTTGTCCTTGGTCATGAGATCACCGGCGAAGTGATTGAAAAAGGCTCTGACGTTGAGATGCTTGAGATCGGTGACATCGTCTCCGTGCCGTTCAATGTCGCCTGTGGCCGGTGCCGGTGCTGTAAAGAACAGGACACGGGCGTTTGTCTTACCGTGAACCCTGAACGTGCAGGCGGGGCCTATGGCTACGTCGATATGGGTGGCTGGGTCGGCGGTCAGGCGCGTTATGTCATGGTGCCTTACGCGGATTTCAATCTTCTGAAGTTCCCGGATCGCGATCAAGCCCTCGACAAGATCACCGACCTGACGATGCTGTCCGACATTCTTCCGACGGGTTTCCACGGTGCGGTTCAGGCCGGTGTGGGCGTTGGTTCCGTCGTCTATGTCGCGGGCGCGGGTCCCGTTGGTTTGGCTGCGGCGGCCTCTGCCCAAGTGCTGGGTGCCGCTGTGGTTCTGATCGGTGATTTCAACAAAGAGCGTCTCGATCACGCCGCCAAGATGGGTTTTGTCCCGGTCGATTTGAACAAGGGCGATCGCCTTGGCGAGATGATTGCTGAAATCACGGGGAGCCCCGAAGTGGATGCCGCCATTGATGCCGTGGGCTTTGAAGCCCGTGGTCACACTGGCGGCGAACAACCCGCCATCGTGCTCAACCAGATGATGGAAATCACCCGCGTCGCAGGGTCCATCGGCATTCCCGGTCTTTACGTGACCGAAGATCCGGGCGCGGTGGACGAAGCCGCCAAAGTCGGCAGCTTATCGTTGCGTTTCGGTCAGGGTTGGGCGAAAGCTCAGAGCTTTCACACCGGCCAGACTCCGGTGTTGAAATACAACCGTCAGCTTATGCAGGCGATCCTGCATGGTCGTTTGCCGATTGCGAAAATCGTGAATGCTCAGATCATCTCTCTCGAAGACGCCGCTGCGGGCTACGATGCCTTCGATCATGGGGCCGCGAAGAAATTCGTCCTCGACCCGCATGGCATGCTGAAAGCAAGCTGAGCCGGGTGCGATATGACACGAAAAGGGCGGCCCCATGGGTCGCCCTTTTTCGTGTGGGTTGAGCGAAAGAGGGACACAGAAAAACGCGCGAAGGCAAAGCTGCGCGCGTTTTGAGGTCTGTCACACCGGAAAGATCAGCACTCAGGCAAATTGACCGCGATGCCGCCTGTGGACGTCTCTTTGTATTTGAGGTTCATGTCGCGCCCGGTTTCCAACATCACCTGAATACAGTTGTCGAGCGGCATGAAATGCGTGCCGTCGCCGCGCAGGGACAGAGACGCCGCCGACACTGCCTTGATCGCGCCAAGCGCGTTGCGTTCGATGCATGGCACCTGAACAAGCCCGGCCGCGGGATCACAGGTCATGCCAAGATGATGCTCCAATGCGATCTCGGCCGCGTTTTCCACCTGTGCGTTGGTGCCGCCCAACACCGCGCACAGTGCGCCCGCCGCCATCGCCGCCGCAGATCCGACTTCGCCCTGACATCCAACTTCCGCACCGGAGATCGAGGCGTTGTGTTTGATCAACCCACCAATGGCCGCCGCGACCAACAAGAAATCGCGCAGTTTCGCGTCGGTTGCCCCGAGACAATGGTGGCGATAATAGCGCATGACCGCTGGGACCACGCCGGCCGCCCCGTTGGTGGGGGAGGTCACGACCCGGCCACCGGCGGCGTTTTCCTCGTTCACCGCCATGGCGTAAACGCTCATCCAGTCGTTGGCGACATGCGGCGCGGTGATGTTGAGACCTTGTTCGGCCTTCAGGGATTCATGGATGCCCTTGGCGCGGCGTTTGACGTTCAGCCCGCCGGGGAGGATGCCGTCTTGGGCAAGGCCACGGTCGATACATTCGTTCATGGTCGCGATGATCCGGTCGAGTTTCGGCTCCAGATCGGCACCATAGACTTTGCGCTCATTGGCGCGTTTCATTTCGGCAATGGTTTTGCCGGATGTGATGCCCATATCGAGCATCTCTTTGGCGGAGCCAAAGGGGTAGGGGAAGGCCCGTGCCGCTTTTTCGTCATGCAGGCTTTGAGTGCCGCTTTTCTGCGCAGCCAACTCTTCGGCGGTGACGACAAAGCCGCCACCAATGGAATAGAAGGTGCGGGTTTGATAGGCGTTACCCGCCTCGTCAAAGGCTTTCAGGATCAACCCGTTGGCATGGCCTTCAAGCGGCGGACCCCAATCGAACACGAGATCCACGTCAGGATCGAAGGCAAGCGTGCCCAGACCACCCAGATGCACGACCTTTTCGCGCCGGACCCGGTCTTCGATCTCGTCGATGGTGTTGGGGTCGAGGGTCTCTGGCGTATAGCCGCAAAACCCAAGAAGGACGGCGCGGTCCGTGGCGTGGCCCTTGCCGGTAAAGGCCAGGGAACCATGCAGACTGGCGCCGAGACGGTGAAGTTTGCCCGCGCCGGGAATATTGAAATTCCGGTCGTGGAGTTCTTCGATGAACCGCGCGGCGGCGACCATCGGCCCCATCGTGTGCGACGAAGAGGGCCCGATGCCGATTTTAAAAACGTCGAAGACAGACAGGAACATGGGTAGCCTTTCGCAAATCGGGCCTGCGTGATCTACCACAGGCCCCAGAGGTCAATCAGGCGATCAATCTATGATCAGCATGTGGTCGGGCTGCGCGGCAACCCCCTGCGGGATGCCGCGTTTGGATTATGCGCCGTAGATCGGGAAATCGGCGCAGAGTTTGCGCACTTCGGCGAGAACGGCGGCTTCGACAGCGGCGTCACCTTCGGGATTGTCCGACAAGGCGTCGAGCACACGCAGGATCAGCGACCCGATCTGTTCGAACTCGGCCTCTTTGAACCCGCGCGTGGTGCCCGCAGAGGTGCCAAGACGCACGCCGGAGGTCACGAAAGGTTTTTCCGGGTCGTTCGGGATCGAGTTTTTGTTACAGGTCAGGCCAGCCCGTTCCAAAGCGATCTCGGCCACTTTACCGGTGACGCCTTTGGGACGCAGATCAACAAGGACCATGTGGCAATCGGTGCCGCCAGAGACGATGCCCAGACCGCCGACTTTGAGAACGTCGGCCAGAGCTTTCGCATTTTCGATCACTTGACCCGCATAATCCGCGAAGGACGGCTGAAGCGCCTCGCCAAAAGCCACGGCTTTCGCAGCGATGACATGCATCAGCGGGCCACCCTGATTGCCCGGGAAGACGGCGGAGTTCAGTTTCTTCGCAATCGCTTCGTCATTCGACAGGATCACACCACCACGCGGACCGCGCAGCGTCTTGTGCGTGGTGGAGGTGGTGACATGGGCGTGCGGCACCGGGTTCGGGTATTTGCCACCGGCGATCAGACCGGCGTAATGCGCCATGTCGACCATCAGATAGGCACCAACCTCGTCGGCGATCTTGCGGAAGCCTTCGAAGTCGATGACACGCGGGTAGGCGGAGGCCCCGGCGACGATCAGTTTCGGTTTGGTTTCAAGCGCTTTCTCGCGCACCTTTTCCATGTCGATCAGGTGGGTTTCGGGGTCGACCTCATAGGAGACAACATCGAACCATTTGCCGGACATGGTCACAGGAGACCCGTGGGTCAGGTGACCGCCGTGGGCCAAGGACAGACCCATGATACGGTCGCCCGGTTGCAGAAGGGCGAGGAACACCGCCTGGTTGGCCTGCGCACCGGAATGCGGCTGCACGTTGGCGTATTCGGCACCGAAGAGTTGCTTCAGCCGCTCGATGGCCAGAACTTCGACCTTATCAACAAACTCGCAGCCACCGTAGTAGCGCTTGCCGGCGTAGCCTTCGGCATATTTGTTGGTCAGAACGGAACCTTGTGCGGCCATCACGTCCGGGGACACGATGTTTTCGGATGCGATCAATTCGATCTGGGTTTGCTGACGGTCGAGTTCCTCGCCGATTGCGGCAGATACGGCGGCATCTGCGATCTCTGGTCTTTGCAGGCGGTCAAACATGCGGATGATCCTTCAGGTTCAGGCGAGTTCGGCGGCGAGTTCTTTCGCACCGGTCTCAAGGGTTGAGGCAAGGAAAGGGGCGAAGCTGTTCCAGACATCCATGCGGAAACTGGTCTCGGCATCGCGCCACAGAACGACGGTGGCACCGTCAAAAAGCGTGCGGCGAGCCTGACCCACCTTGATGGTGGATATGTCACGCGGACAGCCGATGCTCATCAGATCAACGGCTTTCGGGCCTTCGATCTGAAAGGTGATCTCGCGTCCGGTGATTTCGGTCATCGAATGCGGCAGAGACGGGGCGAGGGCCGCCAAAGCACCTTGCAACTTTTCGATCTGATCGAGCGGCACGAGCAGGGTCCACTCATCGGGGCCGAGGCACACGAGCTCAATCCCGTCAGTTTTGGCGCAAATGCCGATTTGGGTCGGCAAGCTGACACCAATGGCCTTGCCGATCGCCGCAAGATCGCCGCGCGCGCGCAGTGAAATCCGTCCGGTCATTGGGGTGACGGCCACATGGGCGGCGGCGGTATCCACCACGACGGACGGGGCCAGAGAAGAGAGAGGCTTGGACATGTCTGACCTCCAATCAGATTTTCAAACGAGCGTTTGCAGGATCGACAAAGACGGTCCCGGTGATTTTCGCGGCAATGGTTCGCTCGGGCATCGGGATATAAACCGTCTCACCCATTCTCGAATGGCCCCTTCGACCAGGGCCAACGCGATCGGGTGACCCGTTGTGCCTTGGTGATAAGACGAGGTCACGTGACCGACCATTTTCATCGGGATGGGCTGGTTCGGATCAAAAACGATCTGCGCCCCTTCTTCGAGACAGGACTGGTCCTCGGTCACAAGGCCGACAAGCTGTTTGCGGTTCTCCGCAACAAGGTCCGGCCGCTTGAGCCCGCGCATCCCGACAAAGTCGGCTTTCTTGGCGCCAACCGCCCAACCCATCGCTGCGTCATAGGGGGTCACCGTGCCGTCCGTGTCCTGACCGACGATGATGTAGCCCTTTTCAGCGCGCAGCACGTGCATGGTTTCCGTCCCATAGGCGGTGATGTCATATGCCTGACCCGCCTCCCACAGGGTTTCCCAAAGCGCGCGACCGTAAGGGGCGGGCACGTTGATCTCGAACCCGATTTCGCCGGTAAAACTCACGCGCCACAGACGGGCGGGATAGCCCGCAACCTCAACTTCGACGCAGGACATGTGCGGGAAATTGTCTTCGGTCAGGGCGAAATCCTTGACGAAGGGCTGAAGCAGTTTCGCGGCATTCGGGCCGTTCACCGCAACGGTGGACCATTGCTCCGTGGTCGAGGTGAGCCAGACATTCAGGTCGGGCCACTCGGTTTGGAGGTAGTCTTCCATCATGGTCAGAACCCGCGCAGCCCCACCGGTGGTGGTGGTCACGTGGAACCGATCGTCGGAAATGCGGGCGATCACACCGTCGTCGCGGATATAACCGTCATCGCCCAAAAGAAGACCGTAACGGCACTTGCCCGGTGCGAGCTTCATGAACGGGTTTGTGTACATCCGGTTGACGAATTCCGCCGCATCGGGACCGACCACTTCGATTTTGCCCAGCGTAGAGGCATCAAAGATGCCCACGGAGGCCCGCGTCGCCGCACATTCGCGCGCCACGGCTTGGTCCATGGTCTCACCCGCTTTCGGGAAGTAACGCGCCCGGCGCCACTGGCCCACGGGTTCAAACACGGCCGCGTTTTCTTCGGCCCAACCGTCGATCTGGGTCTTGCGGACCACTTCGAAATGATCGCCACGGTGATAGCCCGCAAAGGCCCCGAACGTGGTTGGCGTGTAGGGCGGGCGGAAGGTCGTGAGACCCACCTGCGGTTGCTTTTTGCCCAAAGCGTCCGCGGCGATGTTCAGGCCGTTGATGTTGGACATCTTGCCCTGATCGGTTGCCATGCCGTTGGTGGTGTAGCGTTTCACATGCTCGATGGAGCGCATGCCTTCGCGGACGGCGAGACGCAGGTCTTTTGCGGTCACGTCGTTTTGGAAGTCGACAAAAGCTTTCGCTTTGCCCGCGCTGCGGTCGGTCGGCAATTCCCGCATGGTGATGCCTGTGCCAACGCGGTCGTCCGCGACGGTGTAGTCAGAGACCGTCGCCTCGACCCCCAGTTTGCTCAGAGCTTCACCAACACGTACAGATCCGTCTTTGAGCGCGGCTTCAACGCCCCAAAGTCCGCGCGATGCGCCGGTGATGATGCAGTCTTCTGGTGTATCCTTGGGCAGGAACGTGGTCAGATCGTCATCCCACGTCAGGCTGCCCTTGGTGTGGGAGAACAGGTGCAGCGATGGGGTCCAGCCGCCAGACATCAAAAGCGTATCGCATTTGATCCACTGGCCGTTGCCGACATGGGTGCCGTTGACCGGGTTCACCCGCACCGTGTTGACGCGCAGGCGACCGCCAGTTGCCGTAACCGTATGGCCAAGTTTAACAGGGATGCCGCGGGTGCGGGCCTCGGCCTGAAGATCCTGACGGACCTGCGGCCGGGTGTCGACAATGGCCTGCACATAGGCGCCAGCCGCCTGAAGATCAAAAGCGGCGTACCATGCGCTGTCATGCGAGGTGACGACGACGGGGCTTTCCCCGACTTTGACGCCATAGCGATGCAGGTAGGTCTGCGCCGAACCAGCGAGCATCACGCCCGGACGGTCGTTGCCGTGGAACACCAACGGCTTTTCAAGCGCACCCTGAGCCAAAACGACCTGTTTTGCACGCACACGCCACATCCGCTCGCGCGGTGTGTCTGCGGGCAGAGTGGGCAGGTGGTCGGTCAGTTTCTCGACCATGCCGATCATGTTTTCGTGGTAGTAACCGATCGCCGTGGTCCGGGTCATCAGCTTGACGCCGGCCTCTTTCAGGGTGGCCAACTCGTCTTCGAGCCAGGTCCACGCCGATTTGCCGTCGATCTTGGACTGCGGTTCGGACAAAAGCGTTCCGCCCATTTCCGAGTTCTCGTCCACCAACACGACCGACAGGCCCTTGCCCGCTGCTTCGCGTGCGGCGGCAATCCCGGCGGGCCCCGCGCCCACGATCAGCAAATCGCAGTAAAGATAGCGCGAGGCATAGGTGTCCGGGTCTTCTTCAGACGGCGAGACACCGAGACCGGCTGCGGCGCGAATGAACGGCTCATAGACCTTGTCCCAAAAGGACCGCGGCCACATGAAGGTTTTATAGTAAAAGCCCGCCGAAAACAGCATGTAAGCGGCGTCATTGACGGCGCCCACGTCCCATTTCAGGCTGGGGAATTTATTTTGCGAGTTGGTCTCCAGACCGTCCCAGATTTCCTGCACCGTGGCGCGGGTGTTCGGTTCGAACCGGCCCGGTCCGCGACGTGTCCCGATCAGCGCGTTCGGCTCTTCGGATCCGGCGGCGATGGCCCCACGCGGACGGTGGTATTTGAACGATCGGCCCATCAGGTGCACGCCATGGGCGAGCAAGGCAGAGGCGACGGTGTCGCCCTTCAGACCTGTGTACGGTTTGCCGTCAAAGGTGAAAACGACGGGTTGGGAGGCGTCGACGCGACCGCGTCCACGAAGGCGATGTTTGCTCATTTGCTGTCCTCCAGAAGCTTGGCCAAATCCGGGCGCGGTTCGCCAGCTTTGTAGGTGATGTAGAAACGGTCGGTGATCGTATTGCGCACCGCGTTGAAGAACCGGCCACAGCCATGGGCATGGCGCCAGCGTTCGAAATGCGGGCCTTTCACGTTGTCACGAATGAAAAGGAACGCGGCCCATTCTTCGTCTGTCTGCTCCGAGGGGAACTCTGGACGGACAATATGGGCTTCACCGGCATAGGTGAATTCCAGTTCGGGCAGGGTCTCGCCGCAATAGGGACAATGAATCTGAATCATTTTATGTCACTCCTTAGTGGGCCACGGCGGCGGCGGCGGCTTCGTCGATCAGCCGGCCGGTGCGGAAACGATCCAGCGTGAAAGGCGCGTTGATCGGGTGCGGTTCGTCTTTGGCCACGGTCCAGGCAAGCGTGTGGGCGGCGCCGGGCGTGGCTTTGAACCCGCCGGTGCCCCAGCCACAGTTGACGTAGAGGTTTTGCACCGGGGTCTTGCCGATGATCGCGGAACGATCCGGCGTGTTGTCTACAATCCCGCCCCATTTGCGCAACATGCGCATCCGGTTGAAGATGGGGAAGACCTCGGAAATTGCGGCAACCGTGTGCTCGATCAGAGGCAAACCACCACGCTGGGAATAAGACACGTATTGGTCGGTGCCGGAGCCGATCACCAATTCACCTTTGTCAGACTGGCTGCAATAGGCGTGCACGGCGTTCGACATCACCACACAGGGGAAGATCGGTTTGACCGGCTCGGAGACCAGCGCCTGAAGCGGCGTGCTTTCAAGCGGCAGACGCACACCTGCGGTTTCCATAACCATGGAGTTGTGACCAGAGGCCGAGACGGCAACCTTTTTGGCTTTGATAAAGCCTTTTTCGGTTTCGACCCCGGCGACGGAGCCGTCAGGGTGCCGACGGATGGCGGTGACGGCACAGTTTTGAATGATATCCACGCCACGTTCGGCGGCCCCACGGGCATAGCCCCAAGCCACGGCGTCGTGACGGGCGGTCCCGGCGCGTTCTTGTAACGCACCACCCATCACCGGGTAGCGGGCATCGGGCGCGATGTTGATCGGCGGGCAGTAGTCTTTGCACTCTTGCGGAGTGAGCCAGCGGTTGTCCACACCGTTCAAACGGTTGGAATGCACATGACGCTTAAAGCTCTGCACGTCATGCACCGTGTGGGCCAGCATCAGACAGCCGCGGTTGGAGTACATGACGTTGTAGTTCAGTTCCTGGCTCAGGTCCTGCCACAGATCCAGCGCGTGGTCGAACAAACGCGCGCTTTCGTCGTAGAGGTAGTTCGAGCGAATGATCGTGGTGTTCCGGCCCGTGTTGCCGCCGCCGAGCCAGCCTTTGTCGATCACGGCGACATTGGTGATGCCGTGCTGTTTGGCCAAATAGTAGGCGGCGCCAAGCCCGTGGCCACCAGCCCCGACGATGACGACGTCATATTCGGTTTTCGGCTGGGAGTCCGGCCATTGCTCGGTCCAGTTTTTGTGCCCGGTCAGGGCGTTTTTAACAAGGTTCAGTGCATTGAAGCGAGTCATCGTGCAACTTTCTCTCTGAGAGAAGGGATTGGACGATGATTGCGTCTTCAACGGGCGAATAATCGGATATTTGCGCCACACATAATGAAGGTATGCGTCATCGTCACGTTTTTGTCGTCTTCGTCGAAAATCCTAAGGGGCCGGCTCTGTTCTAATCCAGATATTGCATAGAATTTTGGCATAATCTCCCTTGGTTTTCTTGGTTTTTGACCACAAATGAGAGCGACTCGCGGCCCGCGCCCGAGGCAGGACACATTCAGCGAGAAAGATCTGTAGCGGGCCGTAATTCTGCGACGCAGCGGAGGTGCCCGATCCTGTTTGCAGGTGCCGCATTTGTTCTGTGATCGGCATGCGCATGATCTTAACGCTGGCGTAAGATTTCAATGCCGACATGGTCCAGGCTGGCTTGGATCGGGGCCGAGGGTTTGCGCACAGTAACGCGCACAGAGCACACCGTGGTGAATTGGCTCAAAACCGCCTGCGCAATGCGTTCGCCCAACGTTTCGATCAGGTTGAACGGGCCGCTGTCGGAGGTGGTTTGCGCCAGTCGGCACAGGGCATCGTAACAGGCTGTGAGGCTGTAATCATCGGCCTCACCCGCAGGGGCAAGATCGAGCTCACAGGCCAGATCAATGTAAAACCTTTGCCCGATGCGTTGTTCCTCGGGCATCACGCCGTGAAAGCCGTAGAGGCATAGATTGCTGATAAAAATCCGGTCAGACATGGGGGCCTCGGCGAAAGAGCAGGGGAAATGAAAACGCCGCCGGCATATACATCCGGCGGCGAGAGAGGGGCTGGGGAAACGCCCGTTAGATCAGCGCGGTTCTGAGGCCAGGCCACGCCAGATGGCGACACACATGACCAAAAGCACCACGGTAAAGGGCAGACCCGTCGAGATCACCATGGACTGCAAAGTCCCAAGACCACCGGCTGAGAGCAGCAGAACGATGGCAATGACCCCTTCGAAAAGGCACCAGAACACACGCTGGGGTACGGGGGCATCCACCTTACCACCGGCGGCGATGGTGTCGATCACCAGAGACCCGGAGTCGGAGGAGGTCACGAAGAAGACGATGACCAGAATGATCCCGATGAAGGAGGTGATAGAGGTCCAAGGCATGGCGTCGAGCATGGTGAAAAGCTGCAATGGCAGAGCGGCTTCGGCCACGGCGGTGTAGCCGTCACGGACAACCTGACTGATTGCGGAACCACCAAAGACGGACATCCAGGCCACACAAACGAGAGAGGGCACGAGAAGTACGGAGATGATGAATTCGCGCACGGTGCGACCACGGGAGACGCGGGCGATGAACATGCCCACGAACGGTGACCAGGAAATCCACCACGCCCAGTAGAAGGAGGTCCAGCCCTGAGCAAAGTTGACGTCTTCACGACCGATTGGGTTCGACAGCGCTGGCAGGTACTTGAGGTACGCGCCAAGGAAGTCGAGCATGTCAGTGGCCAATAGCAGGGTCGGCCCGGCGATGAGGACGAACGCCCAGAGCACGAAGGCGACGCCCATGTTGATCTCGGAGAGCAGTTTGACCCCGGCTTCGAGGCCGCGGATCACAGAGAACAGCGCGATCGCAGTGATGCCACAGATCAAGATCACCTGAGACGTGTCGCTGATCGGCATGCCGAAGAGTTTGTTGAAGCCAGAGTTTGCCTGAGCCGCTCCAAGCCCGAGAGACGTGGCGAGACCAAACAGGGTCGCGAACACGGCCAGAATGTCGATGACGTGACCCGGCCAGCCCCAGACGCGCTCCCCGAAGATCGGGTAGAAGGCGGAGCGGATCGTCAGTGGCAAGCCCTTGTTATAGGAGAACAGAGCAAGGCTCAGGGCCACGATGGCGTAGATCGCCCAAGGGTGCAGCGCCCAGTGGAAAATAGACGCAGCCATGCCGAGACGGATCGCTTCGGCTTCGTTGCCCATTGCGGCACCCAGTGGGGCCCAGTCGGTGCGGATGCCGTTTTCGCCAACGACGACGCCGCCCAGAGACGAGGAGAAGTGGCTCAGTGGTTCCGACACACCGTAGAACATCAAGCCGATGCCCATACCGGCCGCGAACAACATCGCGAACCAGCTTGTGTAGGTGAAATCGGGTTTGGCATCTGGGCCACCCAAACGGATTTTGCCATAGGGGCTGATGACAATCACAAGGCAAAGGATCACGAAAATATCCGCTGCGCCGATGAAGAACCAGTCGAAACTTTTGGTTACGAAAGAAAACATCGCACTGAACGTGCTGCCAGCCAGTTCGGGAAACAGCAGCGTGAAAACAACAAATGCGATGACAGTCAGAGCCGAAATCGGGAAAACCGGGTTGTGCAGGTCAAAGCCGAACGGCCCAAGAGAGCCTTCGATATTGTCCTGACCAATGTCGTAATCGGTGTCGATGGCACTCTCTGGTGGTGCCTCGTAGGGCGTTTGTTCAGAATCATTTGGGGCAGTCATGGATATCCCTCCATTGTCGGTTACGCGGGTACACCCCGCCGTTAGGTCTCTTGATGGACCTTTGTTCAAAATTTGCGGGCAGGCGTGTCATTTGGCGAACCGCAGACACGCATGACAAAAAGTGACGTGTTAGAGTTCGACCTCGACATCGGACAGTGGCGTCGAGCAGCAAATCAAAATTTTGCCCTGATCAATCTCGCGTTTGCGAATGCCACCACCGTGTTGCATGTCGACGTCTCCCGAGAGCAATTTTGACTTACAGGTGCCGCAAATGCCGCGCTGGCAAGAGGACATCGGCAAAAGCCCTGCCTCTTTCGCCGCCGACAGGATGGTCATGCCGGGGCTGACCACGACGACATGTCCGGTCTTGGGGAAGCTGACGCGATAGGTTTCGCCGCTGATCTCGGGGGCAGAGGTCGGATCCTCAATGGTTCCCGCCGTTTCAGCCCCGAAATCAAAGCTTTCCTCGAAATACTGGTCCATATTGAACCCGGCGTCTTGGAGCATGGCGCGCACGCCCTCCATGAATCGCGCAGGACCACAGCAGAAGATTTTCCGCTCTTTGTAGTCCGAGGACATCATCGCAAGCATCTGTATGTTGAGCCGCCCGGTGTACCCGCTCCAGCTGTGATGTGCCGACGTGGTGTCGCAGGTGAACGCGAGGCGCAGCGTCGGGTTCTGGCTGGCCAGAAGCTCAAGTTCTTTGTGGAAAATAATGTCCGATGGGCTGCGTGCGGCATGAATGAAATGCAGATCATATGGCTCTGACAAATCACAAGCGGTGCGTGTCATCGACATCATCGGGGTGATGCCGCTGCCTGCGGAAATGAACAGGAGCTTCTCTTCTGCGTTGGCGTCGGTGGTGAAATCACCACTTGGACCTGCGACGTTGATTTCCTTGCCCGGCAGCATGTTGTCATGCAGCCAGTTTGAGCCCGGTCCACCAGGGACGCGTTTGACCGTGATCTCAATCCGGTAGGGGCGCGCGGCAGAGGCGGAAATCGTGTAGCTGCGCATGATCATACCGTCGACCGGCAATTCAAAGGTCATGTGCTGTCCGGGATAAAAACGGAAATCCCGCGGTTCGCGTGCCGAAAAGACGAAGGTCTTTACATCGTGGGTCTCCTGCCGGACCTGGCGGCAGACGAGAACATCGTCCACCTCCGGATCCCACATCGGTACGCCCGTTGCCTCGGTCAGGTTTTCGTTGCCCGGCGCGCTCATTCTGCCGCTGCCGTGGTTTGGGTCTGATCGAAATACGCTTTCAAACGGCCGATGTACCATGCGGCGAAAGATTCAACATGCGGCTCGGTGAAGCGTGAATACGGCCCCGGTTGATACCCCGTTTGCGCGCTGCCCAGTTGCGCAAGGCGCACAAGATCGGCATCTTGTTGGTTGGTGTAGGTCCAGACCTGTGTGAGGTTGTCGAGGTTGTAATCCTGACCTTCGATCGCATCCTTATGCACCAGCCAAGTGGTCCGCACCAAGGTGCGATCCGCGGACAAGGGGACCACGGAGAAGGTGACGATGTGATCTGACATGAAGTGATGCCAAGAGTTCGGATGGGTCCAGAAACTCAGTCCACCAAGTTTGGCATTGTCGAAGTTACCAAGAAGTTTCTTGGAGGCAATTTTCGTGTCGACAGTGTGGCTTTCGCCTTCCCACATCAACGGCAAACGCATGGTGCGGAACCCCGTGACATCGGACAGGTGTTCTTCTTCAGAGGAGGGCAGGCCGCATGCTTCCCATTTGGCGTGGTTGTCCCGAACATCCTGCGCGTATTTTTCAACATCGGCGGAGCGGCGTTCGTCCAACTCGTCGGGGGAGAAGCCAAAGCCGAATTCGGACAGCGGTACGGTCAACTGCGGGTGGTTGCCTTCGCAGTGGTAGCACTCGCGGTTGTTTTCCATCGTCAACTTCCAGTTGCCTTCTTCGATCAACTCAGATTGGAAAGCCACTTTGGTGTTTTTGATGTCATGCGGTGCGATGTATTTTTCCATCGTTTCCGCCATGCGGTCCATATCCGCCGGGGCGTCTTTGGCCAAACAGATAAAGATCAGGCCCGCGATAGAGCGCACATGTACTGTTCTCAGACCATGGCAGGATTTGTCGAACTCCTTGCCCATGTGCTCCGCCAGGATCAGTTCGCCATCCTCGTTATAGGTCCAGCCATGGTAGCGGCAGACGATGTTGCCGATGGTGGTGGATTTCTCATCCACAAGCTTGGCACCCCGGTGGCGACAGACGTTGTGGAACCCGCGGATGTCTTCATCATCACCACGCAGCAGCAACACGGAGACTTTGCCAATCTCGACCGTGATGCAATCGCCCGGCTCAGGCAGTTCCGGTTCGGTGCCCACAAAGATCCAGTGGTTGCCAAAGATCACCTCAATATCGAGGTCCAGAATGTCAGGGGAGTTGTAAAACGGCGCTTCAAGGCTTTGGTAAGCCGTACGGCGTTCGACCAGAGCGGGGATATTCAGGGGATCACGCATAATCATGGACCTCGGCTACAGTATATGGCTGGGAGAAGGGGGATCGACGGAGCACGTGTGCTGTGCGATCCGAATAAGAATTCAAAAGAGCGTTTGCGCCGCCCATTCTCTGGAAAACGTCGAGGCATAAGCCGGACACGAGAGAGGCGATTTGTCTCATCTCGAAGGAGACCGATGGCGAGTATGTATGACTATAGGAGCGTTGAGCGCGGCTCGCGCCAAGATTTCGCGTTGCAGGGATTGCAAAACGCTCTGCTTCCCCCGCCGCATGCAGGGTTGCCATCTGTCTGAACGTATAGGATCTGCGCATCGCGCAGGCTCCGGCAAGGGTTGTCCGCTGCACCCCATGTCTCCCTGTTTGTGATGGCAGGTAACCTGCTCTTACGCTTCATCCCCGTTATCTTCGGGTGATCTCGGTATCATTTGAAAATAGTAAAAACGCGGGGAGAAGGGGTAAGTCAAATGGCCGGTACTTTTGCGACAGGGGGTGTCTGCGCCCTACATTTCTTTGAAAACCACGTTCTTTTTATGGCTCTAAAATAAGCAGGCTCTGGGGTGCGCAGCACTCCCTTTTCGTATTTATGTATTGTTCATCATATGCGCATATGAAGCGCGAATCACGCGGATGAGACCCTAAGGCACACTCTGACTGTGCGCGCGTGTGTGGATATCATTCACGCGCGTCGACCTGCCGCGCATTCGTGTTGCGCCATCCGCATGGAAACCCACCTTGCGGTCGAGGCGATAGGCCTGTTCTGGCCGACAGTGCGAGCACCCGGTGATGTTAATTGATCTGATAATGAAGATTATGTATTTTAAAATATGCAGATTGCGCCCAAATTGCCAATGCTATCCTGTGGTGTGTGGCGTGGTCTCAGCAACACATCTGCATGTGTAGATGCTGACGCAGTCCACATTGTCGTTGCAAATGTTTCACCTTCATCACATACGCGTTTTCATGGAGAACCGTTTTTGGAATATGAGAGCTTTGCGCGGTTTTTGGGCCGTCTGTCTCTCTATTCTGCTGACCGTTCAGATCAGCATCGCCTTTCAACCGGACGCCCGTGCGGATGTGATCCTGGCGGACTCCGAGGTCTTGCTGCAATTGTGCGGCACACCCGGCACTGCAAAAACGCTGATCTTTGACACCAACACCGGAACGGTTCGGGACGTTCCGACGCGCGATGGCACGCAAAGCGCGGAGTGTCCGTATTGCGTTGTTGGCGCGGCCTTTTTCGTGGCTGACATCACAGCGCCTTGCCGCACAAGCCAAGCGCGTAGCACCGACCTTCCCTTTTCAGTCGCTTCATTCGTCACCGCAACACGCCGCGACTTTAGCCGCAGCACCCGCGCGCCCCCTCTGTTTGTCTGATCTCCGAAACGGCCCACAAGGACCTTTCCGGCCCACGTGACCGATCTTTTCGGACCTCACGGACCAAGACAAAACACCTCCATTTCCCACCAAATCTCGCAGAGGGATATACAAATATGACCGCCAAAATCACGGTGCGCCTCGGCGCGACCGCTCTTTTGATGAGCACCATCTCCACAGCGGCCTTTGCCCAAAATGCCGATCTCACCCTTGACCCGATCACCGTCAAAGACGCGCAAGCCATCGTCCAAGACGGGCAAAGCACGGCCTTTGACCCTGCTCTCTTGCCCGTGCCTGCGGGCCTTGATGGCGGCGCGCTTTTGTCCACCATCCCCGGCGTCTCAGCCAGCCGGATGGGCGGGCATGGTCTCGACATCATCATTCGCGGCATGCAAAAGAACCAGCTCAACATCATCGACGCAGGCAGCTTTACCTATGGTGGCTGTCCGAACCGGATGGACCCGCCAACCTCGATCGCGGCCTTTTATCGGGCGGATAACGTGATTGTCGAACGCGGCTATGCCAGCGTCACAAACGGTCCGGGCGGCTCTGGCGGCACGGTGCGCCTAGAACGCGCCGCGCCTGAGTTTGAAACGGGTCGTATTTTTAGCGGTTCTTTGGCTGTCGGTGCCAATTCAAACGGCCATGGCGCGTCGATTGCCGGAACGGTGGCCGTTGATCTGGGCCGCGGGTTTTACGCCGAGTTTTCCGGCGAGCGGAAACAATCCGACGATTACGAGGACGGGGATGGCCGCGACGTGCGCAGCGGTTTCACCCAGAAAAGCGCGGGCCTGACCTTTGGCTATGACAAGGATGGGGTCGATCTTGCGCTCGATATCGAAAAGGACCGCGCCGAGGATGTTAAATTTGCGGGCGCGCAAATGGACAGTCCGTTGTCGGAGACGATGACCTATCGTTTGCGTGGCGGCCTCGACATTGACATGGGCGCTCTGACGCGGATCGAAGGCGTGCTGTTCAGCTCCAATGTCGATCACACGATGGACAATTTTACGCTGCGCACCCCTACGGCGATGAAGATGCTCGCGCCGACCACCTCCGACACCTATGGCGGCAAGATCGAGGGCCAGTTTGAATTTGGTCAGACCAAGGCCAAACTCGGCGTCGATTTCCAGTCGAACAATCGCCGTGCGCTTGGCTATTCCAGCATGGTGGGCATGCCGATCAACCTCGACAAACCGTCTTCGCTGAGCTGGCCCGATGTCACCATCGCCCAGCTTGGAATTTACGGCGAAACCGAAACGGCGCTCTCAGAGACCTCAACGCTCAAACTCGGCCTGCGCTATGACCATGTCCGCGCCAGTGCGGGTGAGGCGGATGTTGTTGTGGGCGGCACCACGGCCAATGACTACTACACGATGGTTTATGGCACGGATTTTGCAGAGGCCCGAACCGAAGACAATATCGGCGGTCTGATCCGGTTTGAACACGAGCTGTCCCCGGAGACCAAACTTTTTGCCGGGCTGTCGCGTTCGGTGCGCACCGCCGATACCAACGAACGTGCTTTTGCCCGCGGGATGATGGGCGTGCCCTCGTATGTCGGCAATCCCGACATCAATCCTGAGAAACACACCCAGTTCGACATCGGCCTCGAAAGGCAGACCGAAACCTACGGTTTCACCGCCACCGCCTTTTATGACCGGGTGTCTGATTACATCCTTCAGGATCACATCAGTTGGCCGGGCGCGATGAAAGGCGTGACCACCTATCGCAATATCAATGCCGAATTGGCCGGGGTCGAGCTTTCGGGGCAATGGAACTTGGGTCAGGTGCTTTTGGCCGGAGATATGAGCTACACCTATGGTGGCAATCGCTCCGATGGTGGGGCGCTTGGGCAAATCCCGCCCCTGCAAGGCACGATCAGTGCGACCTATGACGCCGACATCTGGCAGATCGGCGCACGCATCAATTGGGCGAGCAAGCAGGACCGGATTTATACCGTCCTCGATGCGGGTGAAACGGCGGGCTATGCGACGCTTGATGTCTTTGGGACCTATGCGCTCAACGAGGACGTGTCGCTTTTGGCCGGGATCGACAATCTGTTCGATAAATCCTATGCGACACACCTCAGCCGTTCAAACACCTTTGACACAACGGTCGAAAAGGTCAATGAACCGGGTCGCAACGTCTATGTTGCCGTGCAGATGCAATTCTGACCTTCGCGTTTCGGGCGTGCCGCCTGTGTGGCGCGCCCTCTTTGTTGAAAGGACATCACCATGGATGCTGAAAAACTGGGGTTTCTGATCGCGGGCGGTCCCGCCATTTGGGCGATCTCTGCGCTGTCCGTGATGACCGTCGCTTTGATCCTGTGGAAATGTTGGGATTTTGTCCGATCTGGTCTGTGGGTCGGCGGGCATGTCACCGAACAGGCCGTGCAGCTTTGGCAAGCGGGTGAGACGGATGAAGCCCGCGCCACCTTGGCCCAACGTCGCAGCGTGAGGGCCCGTCTGGCCTATCGCGCGATGCAGGTCCAAGCGGCCGAGCATTTGCCCGACGCCTTGGCGCGCGAAGAGGTCGAACGCACCGCACGCGGGCTGTTGAAACGGGCGGCCACGGGGCTGCGCGGTTTGGAACTTGCTGCCACCATCGGCCCGCTTTTGGGGCTTTTGGGCACCGTGATGGGGATGATCGCCGCGTTTCAGGCGTTGCAAACCGCAGGCGCGCGCGCCGATCCGGCGCAGCTTGCGGGTGGGATTTGGGAGGCTCTTCTGACCACCGCTGCCGGTATGGCCGTGGCGATCCCGGCGCAGATTGCGCTGACGTGGTTTGACACTGCGATTGACGGCGTGCGCCATGATTTGGAAGACATCGCAACGCGGATCTTCGTGCCGCTCCCCAAAGACACGATCGCCCCTGACGAGACCCGGCCATGAGTGCCTTTGCCTTTGCCCACCCACGCCGCACGCGTCATCCCGATTTGACGCCGATGATTGATGTCGTGTTCTTGCTTTTGGTGTTTTTCATGTTGGTGTCACGCTTTGGCACCCAAGGCGTCTTGCCCTTGACCCCCGCTGGGGGCGCGGCAACCGCGTCTTGGGAGGGTCCGCCGCGTGTGGTCGATCTCTATGCCAATGGCGACATCCGGCTCAACGGCGAAGAAGTCTTTGCCGAACATTTGTCAGGCTGGCTCCAGCCCTTGATGCCCACCCCGGACTCGGCGGTGATCATCCGCACCCATGACGCCGATCTGCAACGGCTTGTGGACACCGTTGATCACCTTTCAAAGGCCGGGATCACTCGTCTGATCGTGATGGAGTAACCCGTGAACCTGTCCGGCCCGCCAAGAAAACGCGTCACGACGGGGCTTTTGCCCATGATCAATGTCGTCTTTCTGTTGCTGATTTTCTTCCTGATTGCAGGTGAAATGCAACCGCCGGAACCGTTTGACATCACCCCGCCCGAGATCGCCGAAGCGCAGGAGGCCGAGGGGGTGTTTTCGCTATTCCTTGATCCAGCGGGCCAATTGGCCTTTCGCGATCTGGTCAGCTCTTTCGAGGCCCGCCAAGCCATCCTGAGTGCGCTTGACACGGACCGGCGCGCCGGATGTGACAGCGGCCAGTGCGACACCGTGGTGCTGGTCCATGCCGACCAAAGCACTCCGGCGCATTTCGTCGCGCAATTGTTGCCACAACTGGGTGCGCTTGGGTTTGAACAGGTCAATCTGGTCACGTCGGGCCTTCGGTCATCCAAGGGGGAGCGGCCATGACGCGCGCGGCTGAGGTTTTGCTTTGTGTTGGTCTGTCGCTTGGGGCGCATGTTGCGTTGATGAGCATAGCGCCGCGCATGAGCGGGGCCGAAGCACAGGGCGATGCTGGCACGCAGCTGGTGAGCATGGCCGCCTCAACCGCAGCACTTGAGACCCTTGTAGAGCAATGGGATGGTTTTGCGCCGCCAGAGAGTCTGACCGAGATCGCGCCGCCCGCAACTCCGACAGAGGCTTTGGATCTGCCGCAAAGAGCCAACGCCTTCCCGATGGCTCTTGATGCGCCGCCGATGACGATGACAAACCTCAGCCCGCTTGCGCCGCAAAGCCCCGATGTCGTGCCCCCGGAGGGGTCAGAACCGCCCAAACCGCCTGCGCCCCCTCCCCCGGCTGCGCCAAAATCCACCCCCGCGAAACCCGCACCCTCTCAGCCGGTGAAACGCCCAAATGCAACCCAATCGGAGGCGCAAAAAGCGGCGGGAGCAGGCGGGCAAACCGCACGCGGCACCAAAGGCACGTCACAGGGCGCCACCGCCGATGCCGGTCAGCGCAAACACGATCTCAGCGCATGGGGTGGCGGCATTCGTGCCGCAATTGAGCGCAAAAAACGCTACCCCTCTGCGGCGCGAGGAGCCAAAGGCAAGGTCGTCTTGCAGATTTCCGTGGCGCGCACAGGGGCACTGCGGAGCGTGTCCGTTGCACGGTCTTCAGGCAATGCCCTGTTGGATCAAGCGGCACTCGCGGCCGTTCAAAGCATTGGCCAGTTTAAACCTGCGCCGCGGTCGCTGACACAAAACGCCTATTCATTTAGCCTGCAAATCAACTTTGCACCGCGCTAACGTCTGAGCTTCAATAGGGTCTTCAGCGCGGCAAATCTTATTCTTGACAAAAACAGTCGCCTTAAATACTTAAACGCAACAGACGCAAGCTCCCCTTTGGCAGCCAGCATTTCCAGGCACCTTGAGGGGATACTTATGATCACGCACACGAGCCTGCGGGCTCTTGTGACGGCTTTGGCTGTCACGCCCGCATTCGCCCTGCCGAGCTTTGCACAAGACGGCACCGGCACGTCCACCGATTTCACCACCGATTCACCCTATGGCGCGTTCATCGGAACCGTCACGCTGGGCGAAAGCCTGCGTGGTATTCAAACCGACACCGCGACCTCAGAGACCGAAATCTCGCAAGAGGAATTGGACGCGCGACAGGCGTCGACCTTGGCCGAATTGCTCGGCACCATCCCCGGCGTGACCCTGTCCAACGCGGCCAGCCCGCAAGGTTCCTCTATCAACATCCGCGGACTTGGCGCCGATGCGGGCACCTACGGGTCCAACACCAAAGTGTCCGTTGTGATCGACGGCGTGTCCAAGGGCCAAGAGGAACTTTACCGCCAAGGCAGCCTGTTGACGATGGAACCAGAGCTGTTCAAATCGGTGCGCGTGGTGCGTGGGCCCGGCGAAAGTTTTCGGTTTTCGGCTGGTGCCATCGGCGGCACAGTCGAAGCCCAAACCAAGGATGCGGCTGATTTTCTTGAGGATGGCGACAGTTTCGCGCTGCGCCAGAAACTCGCCTATGAGAGCAACGGCGACGGGGTGCTGAGCAGCACCATTCTGGCTTTTGCACCGGATGACAAACTCGATGTCTTGGCCTTTTACGGCTATCGTAAAAACGGCGATTACACTGACGGAACCGGCACAGAACAGGCCGATACGGGGTTTGAACTGCCCTCAGCGATGCTGAAACTCAAATATCGCGCGAGCGATGAGTTAAGTTTCACCGGATCGGTGTCCAAATCGCAAAACCGCCTCAAAGACGTTAGCTTTGATTACATCGGGTCTTCGTTTCCCGTCCGCGTCGATGCCGACATCGAGGACACCACCGCCTTTTTGGCGCTCGACTATAATCCGCTCTCGACCGACCTCGTGAATCTGACGGCGAAATTGACCTATTCGGACGAGTTGATTTCCAACGTCTCGGATACAACGTCTTCGGATATTTACAACGCCGACAACCGCACCAAAGGCCTGGCGTTTTCTGTCGAAAACACAGCGCTTTTTGCAACCGGCAGGGTCGATCATTCGGTCTTGACCGGGATCGAGATCGGCAAAAGAACCCGCACCTCAATCAGCGACACCGGCACCAACGCTGGGTCCACCCCCGGTGGTACGGATGAATATGTGGCACTTTATGCCACTGATGAGATGACCTTTGGCGCGCTGACCTTAACCCCGCAACTGCGCTACGAGCATCAGACCCTGACCTCGCGCGACAACGAAGCCCCCTATCGCGGTGTTCCCGGCCCGGCAAATGGCACCACGTTCAAAAAGGACGCTTTGGTTGGGGCGCTTTCTGCCCGCTATGCCGTCACCGATCGTTTCGCGGTCTTTGGCACGCTGGCCTATAACGAGAACTTGCCGATCTTGGACGATCTGCGCTCAGATTTGATCACGACTTCGGAAAAGGCCACAACCGTCGAAGTCGGCGTCTCTTATGATGCCTCCGATGTCTTCGGCGCGGGGGATCGGGTGCGGGCGAAACTGACCGGGTTCAAAACCCATGTTTGGGACAACACCACCTACACCACGGCCAGCTTTGCCTATGGCGATGTGATTGATCTCAAAGGGCTGGAATTCGAGGCCTCTTACGTCACCGGGGCCTATTACGTTGATTTCAACGCCTCGATGACACGCGGCGAATGGGGCACCGGCGAGGATTTCAACAACGCCCCGGCAGACACCGCACAATTGACGTTGGGCAAACGGATGTTTGACACGCAACTCACTCTCTCCACCGAAATCCTCCACGGATGGAGCAACTCCCGCACCACAGGCACAGACGGGGCCACGGCCCCAAGCGATAGCTACACGACCGTGGGTCTGAGCGCGGCCTATATCCCCAACAAGGGCTGGGCCGAAGGTGTCGCATTCCGCGCCTCCGTCGATAATCTCTTTGACGAGGATTACCGCCCCTATCTGAGCAGCCGCACGGCACCGGGGCGCACTGTCACGCTGTCTCTGACCAAAACTTTCTGATCAAATTTCTGATCTTTGCGCGCGTTGGCCCCTTTGCGGCCTCCAACGCGCGCCCTAAACGCACACTAGGACATTACACTATGACCCAACATCTTACCCCCTCCGACATTCGTAACGCCAAGGCTGATGCCACCAATATCCGGGACCGCGATCTCGCCGAAAAACTCGGCATTTCTGAGGCCCAATTGGTGGCCGCCTTCACCGGCACCCATGGTGCGCATCGTGTCACCCGCATTGCGCCTCACCCCGACGACGTCATACCGCGCGTCACAGAGCTGGGCGAGGTGATGGCGCTGACCCGCAATGCGTCCTGCGTTCACGAACGCGTTGGCACGTTTCTGGAGTACCGCGCCGGGCCGCATGCCTCGATGGTGCTGGGGCCGGACATCGACACGCGCATTTTTCCCAAACATTGGGCCTTCGGCTTTGCCGTTGAAGTACCCACTGAGACCGGCAGCCGCAAATCGCTTCAGTTTTTTGATCATGCGGGTGATGCGTTGCAAAAAATCTATTTGCGTGACAGCTCGAACCATGCGGCTTGGGGGCCGCTGGTGTCCGATCTCGCCATCGCGGATCAAAGCGACACACTCCCCGTCGCCCCCCGTGCGCCGGTGCAAGGTGCAACGATGAATATGGACAAGCGCGACGTTTTGCTCAGCGAATGGGCCAAGATGAGCGACACGCATCAATTCAACCGGATCACCAGCAAACTCGGCATGAACCGCCTTGGCGCCTATCGTGCGGCTCTCGGCACCGCGTGGGTGCGTCCGGTTGCGTCGGACCGTGTTGAACCTTTCCTGAATGCGGTGTCCAAGGCGGGTCAAAAGGTGATCCTGTTTGTGGGCAATCCCGGCAATATTCAGATCCATTGGGGCAAGCTTGAGACGATCAAAGTCATGGGGCCCTGGCTCAACGTGCTGGACCCGATGTTCAACCTGCATCTGCGCGCGGATCATGTGGCCGAGGTCTATGTGGTCGAAAAACCGACCAAACGCGGTCCGGCAATTTCGCTAGAAGCCTTTGATGACAAAGGCAATTTGATCTTCCAATGTTTCGGTCAGCGCGACGGTGACACCGATGATCTTGCCACATGGCACGGCATTCTGGCTGCCCTGCCGACCCGTGAGGAGGCCTTGGCATGAGGTCTACCTTTTTTGCCCTCGCGCTCGCGCTTCCCACAGCGGCCGCTGCGCAAAGCTATCCCGATGCGCAGGCCATTGTCGCGATTGGCGGGCCGGTGACGGAAACCATTTTCGCCCTTGGAGAAGGCGCACGGGTGATTGCCCGTGACACCACCTCGCTCTACCCCGAGGCCGTGACGGCACTGCCGGATGTTGGCTACATGCGCCAATTGTCGGCGGAGGGGGTGCTGTCCGTTGGTCCCGATCTGATTGTCACCCGCGACACGGCGGGACCGCCCGAGACGCTTGATCAACTGCGCGCGGCCTCGATCCCGGTGGTCAGCATCCATGACAGTTTCACCAAAGAGGCAGTTTTGGACAATGTGACAGCCATCGGTGCCGCGATTGGTGCAGAAGAGGCGGCGGCGACATTGCACGCCACAATTGCCACACAATTTGTGAACCTTGAGGCCTCTCTCGCCAAACAAACAGAGCGGCCCCGCATCCTGTTCATCCTCTCGAACCAAGCCGGGCGGCTCAACGTCGCGGGTGCGCAGACCGGCGCGAATGGCATCATCGAGATGGCGGGCGGTGAAAACGTCATGGCCGCTGCGTTCAACGGCTACAAGATCATGGGCGACGAGGCGCTGATCGAAGCCGCGCCGGATGTCGTGGTGATGATGACGGGCGAGGCGGATCACGAAGGCCGCGCCGACGAGATCTTTGCCCTGCCCGCTTTGGCGCAAAGTCCCGCCGCGGCTCACGGTCGGTTTGTCCAAATCGACCCTGCTGCGATGGGATTTGGCCCGCGCACCGCGCTCTTTGCGCAAAACTTGCATGACGCGCTTGTGGAAACGCCCTCCCCCAGCAAGGCGGCGGACTGATCCATGGCGTTTATGCCCTCGCGTCTCGCCCTACGCCGCCCCACCACAGCGCTTGCTGGGGATCGCCAAATGCGGGCGCTCGCCCTGCGTATGGCGTTGGGTCTCTCGTTGCTTTTGGTGATGTTGCTCAGTCTCGGTTGGGGCGCGGCCTCCGGCATTGACGTGCCCGGTGCCTTGGCCGCGAAAGCCGGGATCGGCACAGCCAGCCTGCGCGATATGGCCATCGTTTGGGACATTCGGATGCCCCGCATGGTCACGGGCGCGCTTGTTGGTGCGGCCTTGGCGGTGTCTGGCACCGTCATGCAGGGGCTGTTTCGCAATCCTTTGGCCGATCCCGGCCTTGTCGGTGTGAGCGCAGGCGCGGGGTTTGGAGCGGTGGCCGCCATCGTTTTGGGCGGGTTTCTTCCGGCCGCGATCCAAGCCGCCACGGGGGCCGCTCTCATTCCCTTCGCCGCGTTTTTGGGCGGTTGGGCGTCAACGCTTGTCCTCTATAAAATCGCCACACGCGGCGGGCACACCTCTGTTGCGACGATGCTTTTGGCGGGCATTGCCTTGGGCGCGCTCACCGGAGCAGTCACCGGGTTCATCGTCTATCGCGCCAGTGATGATCAATTGCGCGACCTGACCTTTTGGGGCATGGGCTCGGTCGCAGGCGCCACTTGGGCCAAACTCCTCGCCGCCGGTCCCATCATCGTGCTGACCTTGATCAGCGCGCCGTTCCTGGCGCGTGCGCTGGATGCTTTGGCCTTGGGCGAACCCGTGGCCAAACACCTTGGTGTTGATGTCCAGCGGATGAAACGTCTCGCCATTCTCAGCGTCGCAGCCTCGGTTGGGGCCTGTGTCGCGATCACGGGTGGCATCGGGTTTGTGGGCATCGTCGTGCCGCATCTGCTGCGTTTGGTGCAAGGCCCGGTGCACCGTCTGCTCCTGCCCAATGCCGCCATTTTGGGCGCGATTGTGGTGCTGTTGGCCGACATGATCAGCCGCACCGTTGTGGCCCCCGCAGAGCTTCCCATCGGGATTGTGACCGCCGTGTTGGGCGGGCCGTTCTTTTTGTGGATCTTGCTCAAAAACCGCGCGATTTTGGAGAT
Organism: Celeribacter baekdonensis; assembly: GCF_003047105.1. Classification (NCBI taxonomy): domain Bacteria; kingdom Pseudomonadati; phylum Pseudomonadota; class Alphaproteobacteria; order Rhodobacterales; family Roseobacteraceae; genus Celeribacter; species Celeribacter baekdonensis. Next base: position 327,716 of record NZ_CP028472.1, on the reverse strand, counting down.
GTAACCATGCTTGAGGCTCATAATATCACCGTCGCCTACGGTGCCCGCCGGGTTCTGGATGGGGTGGATTTCACCGCCAAAGCCGGGGAAATGACCGCCATCGTCGGCCCCAACGGATCGGGCAAAACCACCTTGCTCAAGGCCATCACCGGCGAGATCGGCGCAAGTGGTGTGACCCGTCTGGATGGGCAAAGCATCGCACAGATGTCTCCAGCTGACTTGGCCACGCGCCGCGCCGTATTGCCGCAATCGGGTCATGTTGCCTTTCCCTTTACGGTTTTGGAACTGGTGCGGCTGGGCTTAACACGCGGCTTTGCGACCTCTAGCGCCACGGCACAAGACACCCTGCCCCATCAAGCCCTCGCGCGGGTGGGATTGAGCGGGTTTGAAGCCCGCTCCGTCCAAGAGCTATCCGGCGGCGAGCGGCAACGGGTGCAATTGGCGCGGGTTTTATTGCAAATATGGGAACCCGTTTTGGACGACACGCCGCGGTGGTTGTTTCTCGATGAACCTGTCTCGGCGCTCGATATTGGGCATCAGTTGGTGGTCATGCAGATTGCCCATGATTTTGCCCAAATGGGCGGTGGGGTTGTCGCCGTCATGCATGATTTGAACCTCACCGCCATGTTTGCAGATCGGGTGACGCTGTTGGACCAAGGCCGGGTCAAAGGTGTTGGCACCCCGAAAGAGGTGTTCACCGATGCACATCTTTCGGCCTGTTACGGCTGTACTCTGCGCACCAACACGCCGCCGCCCTTTGGCGGGCCGTGGATTTTGCCACAAGCCGCCTCGCATCACCCCAATCACATCCGCACCTCCGCCGGTGCCCCTCACTCTTGATCTGATGGAGATGACATGATCTTCCCACCAAACCGTTTGATCCCAATGACCTGCGCGCTTTGTCTGAGTGCGGGCGTTGCTGTCGCTTTTGACGCGCCTGTCGTCGAATTGAACACCGCGACAGCCGCGCAGGACGCTTGTCGATTGACCTTTACCGTGACCGCCCCTGCGGGTCTGAGCGCGCTTGAAACACAGACGGTGCTGTTCGACCAGGCGGGTGGCGTGCGCGCCTTTACCCTGTTTGATTTCGGCACCGTGCCCGAGGGCGGGTTGCGGGTGCGGCAATTCGATATACCGCAAACCCGTTGTGACGATGTCGGCATGATCTTGTTCAACAGTGTCGAGACCTGCACCACCTTTGCCGGCAACGCCTGTGGGGGGGATATTTCCTTCACCTCGCGCAGTAACACGATGGAGGTGCAACAATGATGTCCCACACTCTGCTTCGTTTGTCCGAGCTGATTGACTTGGGCGGGCCGGTTGTGGCCCTTTTGATTGGGTTTTCCGTGCTCGCGCTGGCCTGTATCCTGTGGAAAGCACTGGTGTTTTACGTCAACGGCATCGGCGCGCAGGTGTCACGTGGATTTGGTCGCGACATTGTGGTTCAGACCCAAACCGCCAAACGATCCGGGCGGACCGAGGCCGATATTCGCGCCCGCGCAACCGCGCGGATGGAGCGGGATTTCGAACGCGCCGGGCGGGGTCTGCGCCTGTTGGATATCATCGCGCAGGTGGCCCCCCTGCTTGGGCTTTTTGGCACGGTTTTGGGCATGATCACCGCCTTTCAAACTCTGCAATCGGCGGGCGGCACAGCCGATCCTGCGGTGCTTGCAGGCGGGATTTGGGTCGCTTTGGTGACCACGGCGGCGGGTCTGATCGTGGCGATGCCGACCTCGATGGCGCTGTCGTGGTTTGATGGTTGTCTGGAGCGACATGAGCGCGCGTTGCGGGACGCGTTTGAGGAGGTTTTGATGCCCGACATGTTCGACACGTCCGCCTTATCCGAGCGCCTGATGGAGCCGGTCCATGCCGGGTAATCCGCGCGCGTCACGGGGGCGGCTTTCGCTCACCTCGCTGATCGACGTGATCTTTCTGCTGCTGTTGTTTTTCATGCTGTCCTCGACATTTTCGAAATTTGGTGAGGTGAATTTGACCGTCTCCGGCGGCGCGGCGTCACCCGATTTCGACGACACTCCGGTGGTCTTTGCCCGGCTCGATGCCGGTGGTGTTTTGATCAACGGCCGTAGAGCGGCATTGGCCGATGTCAGTGCTGCCGTTGATCCGTTTCGCCGCGACGGCCACGCCCGCCTGTTGTTGTCGGTGTCAAAAGACGCCGACGCGCAGGGGTTTGTCGACGTGGTCCATGTGTTGAGTGCCCTGCCCAACACAAGATTTGCTGTTTTGGAGTGAACCATGCGTCGCCTGTCCACCCGCCGCACGTCTCGCACAGAGCCGACATTGCCGCTGATCAATGTCGTGTTCTTGATGCTGATCTTTTTCCTCGTGGCGGCACAGGTCGCTCGCCCCCTGCCCTCGGAGGTCACATTGGTGCGCACCGATGATCCCGATGTGGTGCCGCCGCCTGATGCCTTGGTGCTGATGCAGGACGGTTCCTTGATGTGGCGCGGGACAGCGACGACGGTCGAGGCCTTTGTGACGGCGACCACGGCTGACACATCAGCACCCTCTGGCGGCTTGCGCATTTTGCCCGATGCCCGCGTGCCCGCGCAGACCTTGGTGGCTTTGGCGCGCGACATCGCCATCGCAGGTGGCGGCACAGATGTCCGGCTGATGACCGAAAGGGCTTTGCCATGAAAAAAACTTGGTTTTTTGGCGCGCTTTGTGTCTCTGTCGGAGCGCATGTCTTTGCCGCCGGTTGGATGCCCGCCGCACCCGCGCCGATTTTGGATGGTGGCGCGGTGGCGGGTGATGTGGCGCTTGGGTTGGGGTTCGAAGACTTGGTCGCAGGTTCCGTGCATCCGGTTGTTCCGATGGAAACGCCGCCTGTTCCTGCGACTCAAACGCCTGAGGTCTCGCGCCCGGATATGCGCACCCCGACCGAAGCCCCCGCCCCGCCCAAGGCGCTTGTGCCCGACAGTCCGCGTGTGACAGCACAAGCCCCACAGGAGCGCATAACCGCGCAAGCACCGCCACCAAAATCACCACCAAAGCCCGCTGCAAAAACAACAACGCAACCGCCCGCCACATCTGGCAATGCCGAAACACATGCCAAAAAAGGCGCAGCAACGGCAACGCCGGGCGGCACAAAAGCACAGGCATCGCAAAAACCCGTCAAATCCACGGCATCGACCGCCGGAGATGGGGCCGTTCGGTCCTATCAAAGTCAGATTTTGCGCAAAATCGCGCGGGTGCCAAAACGCTCTGCGGGCGCGCGGGGCAAAGCGATGGTGGGTCTGACCATCACCGCCTCGGGCAGGATTTCAAACGTGGCGATTGTGCAAAGTTCGGGCCACGCCGGGATCGACAAAGTCGCGCTTGCCCAAGTCCAACGCGCTGGCCCGTTTGCACCGACACCAACAGGACAACCGATCAAATTTGTCGTGCGCTTCGAGAGCAAAGGCTGAGCCGGACTCTTTTGAGGGACCAGACAAAGGCATGCCGCTACCAGTCGTAAAGCTCGATCTTACGCGCCACGATCTCATAGCCAATCTCGGCGATCTCCGTCGATTGCAACCGGGCGTTCAGCCGGCCGTAGACCCATATCGCATCCAACAGCTTGTCCAAGGGCCAGGGCGTTTGTGAGGTCACATAGACCAACTGATTTGCCGGTGGTGGCGGCACGTGGATGCAAGCGCCCGTATAGGGTGCCAAGATAAATGCGCTCACGCCCTCTGCTCCGATCTCCAACGGAACGATGTAGCCCGGCAATTTGACCGATGCGCCATCCAGCGCCGTGTTCAACTTGGTCGCGTTCTCGTCAAAGATTGGGTTCCATGTGTCGTTTTTCTCATCAAGCGCGCCTTCGCCGATGATTTCGGAATAGGGCACGCCGGGCGGGATCAGCTCCTCCCAGGTGAGGTCCTGAAACGGCATGGCAAATGCCATACGCGGGAGCGCAGCGGTTGCGAGGGCAAGACAGCCGAACTGTCTGCGCGTGAGGGGGAGCTGTGTTTTCATATCCGCACCATCATGCCATCCGCGAGCGACAAGCGATAGGCCCTCAGCGCCGGAATAAGGCTGGTGAGCGCCGCCGCGCCGATGACGACACCAAGCGCCAAGAGGTCGCGCAGCGAAGGTGGCTCAATCGGCAACCAAATCCCAAAGGCGGCGTCCACCCAAGGCTGTCCAATCACGAGGCCGAGGTACAAAAGCCCGAGGCCAAGCAAAGCCGCCACCACCGCCATCAGCGTCGCCTCAAGCACCAAAAGGCCCAAAATGGTGCTGGGCCGTGCCCCCATCGCGCGCCAAATCGCCATTTCTCGTCTGCGCTCATTGAGGCTTGAGAAAATCATCGCCATCATGCCGATCAGTGCCGTCACCACCACCATCGCGGACACGCCGATCAGGGCGGTTTCGGCCACCCCGACGATTTGCCAAAGTTCCTGAAGCGCCACTCCCGGTAGGACGGCCAACACAGGTTCCTCGGGATAATCGTTGACCCAGCGTTGCAGGCCAAAAACCTGTAACCGCGACTTGACCCCAACCAGGGCCGCCGTGATTGCCGTAGGCGTCAGGTCCATGTCGCGAATGACCTCGCGCGGCGTGATCTGGCCGGACTTCGCGCCCGTTTGCCAATCGACATGGATGGCCTCAATCGCCTCAAGGCTGACGATCACCGTTCGGTCCACCGGCGTCCCGGTTTTGGCGATGATGCCCGCAATCCGAAACGGTTGATCGTCATGGGCGGTGAAGGAGGCAAGCCCATGCGACACGATGATCGGATCGCCGACAGAATAGCCCAAACTGGCGGCCACATCGGCACCGATGACCGCATCGTAAAGGTCTTCAAGCCCGTGGCCTTCGGGGATCTCTAACGCCCGGCCGCCGCGGTATTTGTAATGTTCAAAAAACCCCGATGTTGTGCCCATGACGCGAAACTGACGATGGCTGTCCCCCAATGAGATTGGCACGATCCAATCCACCTCGGGGCGGGCTTTGATGTCTTGATAACTGTCCCAAGTGACGTTGTTGGTGGCATTGCCGATGCGAAAAACGGAATAGAGCAAAAGCTGTACCGACCCGGAGCGCGCCCCGACAATCAGGTCCGTGCCCGAGATCGTGTCGGCAAAACTGGCGCGTGCGCTGGTGCGGATTTTCTCCACACCAAGGAAAAGCGCCACCGAAAGCGCGATGGCCAAAATCGTCATGCCAACCGTGAGGGCGCGCGCGCGCAAAGACCCGATGGCCAGACGCAAGATCATGCTGCGCTCCTTTCCGTGTTCACAAGATCGACAAGGTGGAGCACCCGGTCAAACCGCGGGGCGAGCCGTTCATCATGGCTGACCATCAACAACGACGACTGCGCCTCGGTTGTGCGGTCAAACAACAGGCGGAGAAAACTGTCTTGGGTCGCGGCATCGAGCGCCGAGGTGGGTTCGTCAGCGACGATCAAAGGTGGTGCACCGATCAGGGCGCGCGCCACCGCGACGCGTTGTTGCTGACCCACACTCAACCGCCCCGCTTGGATGTGCAAAACATCGCCCGGCAGGCCAAGTGCTGTGCACAGCCGGGCGGCTTCTGTCACCGCGACCCCGGCGCGGGTCCGCCGTTTGGGCGCAAAGCGCAGCGGCAAGAGGATGTTGTCGATGACCGTCGCGTAGGGCAGCAAATTGAACTGCTGAAAGATCACGCCGATCTGTTCGGCCCGGAACCGGTCGCGGCCGCCCGTACCTAAGGTGCCAAGGTCGGAGCCACCAACCAAGACCCTACCCCGCGTGGCGGGGACGATGCCGCAGATCAGAGACAGAAGCGTGGATTTCCCCGACCCGCTGGCCCCGAGCAGCAAAACCCGTTCACTTGGCGCCACCACAAAGGCCGGACATGTCAAAGAAAACCCGCCCTGCCCCGGCCAGGAAAAGGCAACATCATCAAGAGCAAGGGCGGGTGTCGTCATGTTTAGTCCAATGTCAATTCAGCGGTCGAGCGGCCGATTTCCGCCGCGCCTGCGCCATGGGCGGTGATATAGCGTGCCTCAATCTCCTGCGCGTTTTCAAAGCGTTCGAAGAAGGGGAAGCCAAGGGTGGTGAGCTTTTCGGGGTGGCTACAGGCAAAGATGTAGCGCGCGTGGAATTCGCTATGTGCTCCGGCCTCCGTGTGATCGTGGCCCTCTCCCTCATCATGGCTATGCGCATCGGTCGCCTCGTCGTGATCATGGTCGTGATCGTTGTCGCCCGCGTGAAGATGGGCCAACACTTCGGTCACCCGACAGTCCGCAGCCTGAGGCAATGATATGACATTTTCCGGCAGCAATATTGCCCGGATCGCTGCCTCGACTTTATCCTTATCCGCATCCGTTTTGGCGGCGTATTCAAAGCCGACAAGATCCATACCGGGGGACATAAGGTTCATCTCGACGATCGTGCCTTCGACGGCCAAATCCAACGTGCTGACGCCATGGACATGGGCGTCCAGTTCGCGGGTCTCTTGCGCCCAAAGCGGTGTGGCGGTGAGGGCGACCATAAGGGCAAGGCGGGTGGGTTTCATAAAGGGTCCTTTCGGGGTCATATAAGTCAAAATATGGCGGTTATTGCAACGCAGATGCGGTCTGGCGTTTGGGCGGCGCTTTGGTGTGGCGCACCGGCATGCCTAACGGCAGGATGGTGTCGGCGGTGCTGCGGATCAGCGCCGCATCATGGCTGACCAACATAAGGGCCACGCCGTCTTGCTCGGCGGTCTCCGTCAAAAGTGCGATCACTTTGGCTTGGGTGATCGGGTCCAGTCTTGAGGTTGGCTCATCCGCGAACAGAAACGCGGGTTTGCGCAATAACACCCGCAACAACGACAGGCGCTGAAGCTCGCCGCCCGACACCGCGCCGGGTCTGCGCCGCAACAGGCTGGGGTCCAGCCCGAGACGGTCCATAAGGGCGTCGATCTGCTGCGTTCGTCCGCCGATCAGCGTCACCATATCCATCATCGTGTTGCCAATCGTGCGTTTGCGGGGAAAGCCTGCGACCGGGTCTTGGTACAGCTTTTGAAAGGCGTGAGGCCGAACATCAGGGCGCCGCAAAATAGCCCCCTCCGTTGGCGCAACCAGCCCAAGGATTGCGTCCCCGAGCGAGGATTTCCCGCATCCCGAAGGCCCGGTAACGCCGAATATTTCCTCCGGTTTGATGTCCAACGTGACGCGCTGAAACAGGGTTTGTTCGCCGCGCACCACGGTCAAATCGCGCAGACTTACGACAGGGTCGTGGGACTTGATCCCTGAGCGTCGTTGCGGCCAGTTTTCGGGATCGGCGGCGAAAAGTTCCTTGGTGTAGTTGGCTTGCGGCGCGGCAAAGACGCGCTCTGTTGCACCGCTTTCCACGACCTCGCCTGCGCGTAAAACAATCATTTTCCCGCCGATCTGACGCGCCAGAGCTAGGTCATGGGTGATCACCATCAACCCGCCAGTCTGGCCCATTTCATTGAGCAAAAGCTGTGCCACCTCGTCGCGACGCGCGGCGTCCAATCCCTTGGTGGGTTCATCTGCAATCACAATCCGCGCGCCGCCTGCCCGCGCTGCGGCAATCGCCACGCGTTGTGCCATGCCGCCGGACAGTTCATGCGGAAACCGCCCCCGGCCCCGGACAGACCCAGCGCAGAGAGATCGGTGTTCGCGCGAGACAGGGCCTCGGATGCGCTGAGACCGCGCACCAACCGATGTGCCTCTGCAATCTGACCCTGTGCGCGCATCAGCGGATCAAGCGACAGCCAAGGCTCCTGTGGCAACACGCCGATGGCACGGCCCCAAAGGCCGCGAAACTGATCCGGAGCGGCGGCATTGAGGATATGTGCCCCGATGGCAACGCGCCCCTTGGCGCTCAGGTCTTCGGGCAGCGTCCCCATAAGCGCTTGCGCAATCAGGCTTTTGCCCGACCCGGTTTCGCCCAGAATGACCAAGGGCTCGCCCGGATCAAGATGCAGCGACAGCTGCGCCACAAGCGGGGTGTTTCCATCGCGCACAGAATTGCGCACGCAGAGGTCTTCGGCACTCAAAAGGCTCATGTTGCGCGGCTCCCGGCCATAAGGGTGAGGCCCAAAAGCAGGGCAAAGCTCGCTACAACCGGCGAGAGCAACGCCAGCGGTGCTTCGCGCCAATAGGGCAATAATTCGACCATCATCAGACCGAGTTCCGGCGTTGGTGCGCGCATGCCCACATGGACAAACCCGAGGGCTGCAATGGCCATGATCGCCGTGGCGGTGCCAAAAGCGGCGGCTGTCAACATCATCGGTGCGATTTCTGGCCAGATGTGAACCCGAAAGAGGTAGACGGGGCCGAAGCCCAGCAACCGCGAGGCTTGCACGGCAGGGGAGGCCAAGGTGTCGCGCGTGGCGGCGCGGGTGAGCCGAAAGAATTCGACCCAAAGCACCAGCGACAGCCCAAGCCAAAACCCCAATGCGGTTGCGGGCACCATGGCGAGAATGATCAAGACCAAAAGCAAACCCGGCAGGGCCAAAAGCGCGTCGGCCAGCATCGACAAAATCCGATCAACCCAGCCGCCTTTGGCCGCCGCAAGCGTGCCAAGGACAAGTCCCAAAGCCCCCGCCGTGGCCACCGCCGCCAAGGCGATCAGTGGCGAGAGGTGCAGGGCGTGGGCCAAACGGTGAAACACGGAGCGACCAAGGTGATCATAGCCCAAGGGGGCCAAGGCGTCGGGACCTGAGAGGGCCTTGATCAAGGATTGTGCCAAAGGATCACCCGGAACGACCCATGGACCCAGAAAGGCCAGCAGAGCGACCCCCAAGACGAGACTTGCACCAATGCTGCGTGACAGCGGCAAAGCCGCACGGCGCGGCGCGGAAAGAGCAACCACGCTCATGCCGCCACCCTCGGATCAAGTCGCCGTACCGCGAGATCAATCGCGGTATTGACGAGGACAAAACCAAGCCCCAGCACCAGCGCCGTGCCCTGAACCATCGGAACGTCGCGCGAGAAAATGGCATGGACCAGCGCGTGACCGATCCCGGGCCAGCCAAAGATCGATTCGACGATGATCACGCCTTCGACGAGCGTCACGAATTGCAGGCCCAGATAGATGATCAACGGCACCGAGACATGACGCAGCCCGTGGCGCAGCAGGGTTTCGCGTTCAGACAGGCCTTTCCACTGGGCAAACCGCCAAAACGGCATATCCGCGATCCGAGCCATCGCATCGCGGGTGATCCGGGCATTCACAGCGGCCAGTCCAAGCGCAAGCGTCAGGCTCGGGAGGATGAAATGGCGCAGATCACCATGGCCCGCAGCGGGCAACCAACGCAGTTGCACCGCAAGGATCACGATCAGCACCAGCGCCAATAGAAACTGCGGCATGGCCTTGATCCCGGTTGAGGTGATCAGCAAGACACGGTCCAAAAGCCCGCCGGGCCGCAAACCCGCGATCACGCCCAAAGGCGGTCCGATCAACAGCGACAGCAAAAGGGCCGCGCCCGCCAGAGAGGTCGACGCACCAAGTTGATGCGTGATCTCCTCCATCACTGGCCGTCCCGACACGAGGGAGGTGCCAAAATCAAACCGCACCAAATCGCCCAGCCAGTGTAAAAATGCCGGAAACGCTGGGCCATCAAGGGCCAGTTCTGCACGCACGGCGTCGGCGCTTGCGGCATCGACATTGTCATAGCCATAGCGTCCCGCCGCGATCCGCCACGCCGCGTCTCCGGGCAGGCTGCGCATCATCATGAAGGTCGCTGTGCCAATCAGAAGCGCAACCATGAGCGCCTGAATCAGCCGCGTTACCACCGCGTTCATTGCGCCCACCGCATGTTTTGCAGGCCAAAGGAGCGCTCATAGGGATCAATGGTTGCGCCTTCGACCCGGTCAGAGACGGCAAGTGTGAGTTGATACCATGCGACCGGAATGATCGGCAGGTCGGCGTGCAAAATGGCCGCTGCCGCCCTGCGGTCCTCAGTGCTCTCTTCGCCGCGCGCGATCGCCCGCACCAGGCTGGCAAACTCTGCATTGTGCCAATTCATTGCGCCCCAATCACCATTGTCGACATAATCGGACAGCACGGTGCCAATCGGGTCCGGGATCAGAGAAAAATTGCGGGCGATGAGGCCGAGATCAAGGGACCCGCTTTGATGTCCGGCGGGAATTTCAGAGGAATTGGTGGTGTTGATCGTCACATCGACGCCAATGGCACGGAATTGTTGTTCCAACACGGCGGCAATCAAAGGCAGTTCAGGGCGATCCGCATAGGTGGTCAATGTCAGGGCGAATCTTGCGCCGTCACGGGTCAAAATGCCGTCTTCCTCCGGCACCCAGCCCAAATCCGCCAAGAGGCGCTTTGCGGCCTCAACGTCATAGCTCAACGGCGCGAGACCCGCGTCATGCCAACCTGCGACGGAGGGTGGGAAAAGCTGAGATGCGCCTTCGGGATAGCGCAAAACCGCCTTGGCGATGCCGGTGCGATCAATGGCAAGGCTCAACGCGCGGCGGGTTTGGGCGTCTGAAAGGAAGGGATGACCGGCGTTGACCTTGATCAGCAATGTGCGGGGAATGGGGACGGACAAAACCTCAACCGCATCGAGCATCCCTAAACGTGAGACACTGGCCGGATCGAGGCCAAAGACGAACTCGGCCTCGCCGGACTCGGCCATCAACGCGCGGGTTTCGACCCGGCTGACGCCCGAATAGGTGACATCCGAAATATGCGGCGACGGCCCCCAATATCCGTCAAATACCGTGGCGTCGAGGCTCAGCGGTGGCTCCAATGCGGTGATCCGATAAGGCCCGGTGCCGATGATGGCGACCCCTGCCCCATCGGCGGCGTAGGAGGCCGGTGCAAGAATTTGCGACCGGGCTTCGGCCAAAAAGGCCGGAAGGGCGGCCATAGGGTCGGACAGGGTGAGGATGACCTCGTCTTCTCCGGCCTCAAGCGCGGTGATTGGTAGCCCTGCCAAAGGCCCGGGTTTGCCGCGTGCGATGGTCAGTGCGTTGACCACACTGTCGGCGGTCATCGCCGTGCCATCATGAAACATGACGCCCTTGCGCAGGCCAAAGGTCCAGACTAACCCATCCTCGGACACCCGCCATTGCGTGGCCAAACCCGGTGTGAGCGTGCCGTCGGCATCGGCGTTGACGAGGGTTTCCGCCACGCCCATGCGCGAAAAAATATGTCCGCTGGTTGCGGGTTCGGGGCTTTGATTTCGAAAGCGGCGACAACGTCAAGCGTGTCATTGGCATGGCCTAGGCTTGGGAGCGCAAGGCAAAGGAGTGCGGCGGCTCTGCTCAGAAAAGGTCGTGTCATGTGGGGCGGTCCTGATGTGTGAGAGGGGTGGCGGCCTTAGAGGCTGCAAATGCATAGGTGCTGTCGCGGGCGAGGGTTTTTTGTTCGGCGCGATCAAGGCGCGCTAATATCTGTGCAAGCCCTTCGCCCCGCGCCTGTGCCCGCCGTACGATTTTGCGACAGGATGCGGGTGACCACGGCAATGTGGCCTCTGACAACCACGCGCGCACGGGGGCGGGCAAGTTGTCATAGGCGCGCATCGGGTCTTCACTGCGGCGTTTGGGTTTAAGGCCCGTGGTGCCTCGGTTCGTCGCTCTCATCGCGCCGCCTCCGAGGCCTCTGGGCAATGGCGAAGAGGGCTCATGCCACCGCCGCACGCCGCCAGACCGGAAAGGGATCAGGCAAATCGGTCCGTGCATCGGGGCTGGCGGCCAGATGTTCGGGCACAAGGCAGGCGTCCAAACGCGCCTTGAGCGTGGGCCAGTCGATCCCCGAGCCGATAAAGACGATTTCCTGCCTGCGGTCGCCCCAAGGTTCGGCCCAATGCGCGGTCATATAGTCGCGCGCGCTGTCATTGTCCGGCCAGCGGTCTTTGGGCACCGAGGCCCACCATGTGCCAAGAGGTTTGACCGACGACAGCGCCCCGGCAAGCGAGAATTCCGCCACCCAATCCGGCTGTGTCGCGATCCAGAAATGGCCTTTGGCGCGGATCACGCCGCTCATCTCACCGTTCAATACCGCCATGATTTTCTCTGGTTCAAACGGTCGGCGGGCGCGGTAGACATGGCTGGTGACGCCGTATTCTTCGGTCTCGGGCACATGATCGGCAAAGCCATAAAGTTCCTTGGCCCACATCGGATGTTCATGCGCCTTCTCAAAATCAAACAACCCGGTGTCGAGGATCGCTTCCGTCGGCACCTCACTGTGATTGGCCTCGATGATCCGTGCATCGGCGTTCAGGCTGCGGATGATTTTGCGCGCGGCGTCTACCTGCTGCGGATCGGCGTCACCGACCTTATTGAGGATCACCACATCGGCAAATTCGATCTGTTCGACCAAGAGGTTGACCAAGGTGCGTTCGTCTTCGTCGCCCAGCGTTTCGCCCCGGTCGCGCAGGAAATCATGGCTGGAATAATCCCGCAGCAGGTTCACGGCATCGACCACGGTCACCATCGTATCGAGGCGCGACACATCCGACAGGCTCTCGCCGGCCTCATCCCGAAAATCAAAGGTCGCGGCCACGGGCAGAGGTTCAGAAATTCCGGTCGACTCGATCAACAGGTAGTCAAACCGGCCATCCTCGGCCAGCCGCCGCACCTCTTGTAAAAGATCGTCTCGCAGGGTGCAGCAGATGCAGCCATTCGACATTTCGACCAATGTTTCATCTGTATGGCTGAGGTTTGCCCCCCCCTCGCGCACCAGATCGGCGTCGATGTTGACCTCTGACATGTCGTTGACGATCACCGCCACGCGCCGCCCCTCGCGGTTGTTCAACACCCGGTTCAAAAGCGTGGTTTTCCCCGCGCCGAGAAAGCCGGACAAAACGGTGACGGGAAGGCGAGGATCGGTCATGGGGCATCTCCTGTGGTGCACAACATGTCAAAATCTGCGCGGGGCAGCCTTCGGCATGATATGTTACTTTATAACGTAACAGTTCAGATAAAGGAAATGTAATAACATGACAATACCTGCGTGATCAGAACCTGAATTTTTGCCAACACTCAGCACAACGGCGCAGGTAAGCCGTTTGTTTTCATTCATACAGCAGTCAAAATTGACGCGACACCGCTTTGGATGACCCAAAGATCGCCGTCAGGCCTATGCAAACTGAGGTGGATTTTGATGGCCGTTTTAGGAAAAATACTGGCGATCAACCAGCCAATCCTGCGCGCCTTGAAGCGTGGCACGATAGACGGCGGCGCCAATCGCTTCGCCCGCCGCCGTGTGCAGGCCAGCATAATCGTCAGACCCCTGTGGCGCGGCAATCGCGATACAGTCGGTGCCGGTCCCCGTGGCCATGCCCGTTGCGGCGCCACCCTCAAGCGGCAGGGCGGCGTCAAGAATGGCTGTGGTGCGGGCCTCGGCGATGATTGTGAGGGCCTCAATCAACCCGGCCTGCGACAGGCCATGGCTTAGCCGCACCGCGATGTTGATTGTGCCCCAGGCCCCCTGAGGGCGCACCACCCGCATCCCCACACGTTCGGCATTGGACAGGCCAACGGTGGCCACGCACGTAGCGCAAACCCCCTCCACCACCGCCTCAGCATGTTGAAAACGGCGCACATCGCGCGAGGTTAAAAAGGCCACGGCGTCCTGTGCTCCAAGCCCCGCCAATTCCTCCAAAAGCCATGCGCGCGCATCCAATGTTTCGGTCAGATCGGCGTTGCGCACCTCGCGCCACAGAATGCGCCGCGCGGTGACAAACCCCGGACGGTTCAGCGCCCAACTGAGCACCTGCATTTCCTGCCCAAGATCGAACGACAGCCATGGTCGGGTCAGTTCGACACTCATTCCAACACCTCGAGCGGCTGAAACACCGGACCTTTGGGCGTGGCTTCGAACCAGGCCGAAATGCCGAATGTATCGCGCAAAAGCGCGGGCGTCAGCACCGTGGTGGGCGCACCATCGGCAACGATACGCCCCTGATCCAGCACAATCAGCCGCGTGCAATGGCGCACACCAAGACCCAGATCATGCAGCGACACGATCACCGCGCGTCCCTCTGCCAGCCCCTCTGCCCCCTGTTCGGCGGCAAGCGATGCAAAGGTGCGCATGGTCGAAATTTGATGCGCGGGGTCGAGCCCGGCAATCGGTTCGTCCGCCATCAAAAGCGGCGCCTCCTGCGCCAGAGCGCGCGCCATCAAAACGCGGGCCTGTTCGCCCCCCGACAGGGCCGTGACGATGCGATGGCGGAACGCGGCCAGCCCCATCCGCTCAAGCGCCCGATCCACCGCCGCGCGGTCCTCGGCCGTGGCGCGCTGCCCCGGCGTCAAATGCGGCGTGCGGCCCAGCGTCACCAATGTTTCAACCGACACCGGCCACGCGATCTCACGCGATTGCGGCATCCACGCGGCGGCTCGGCCCCGTGTCCGTGGGGGCAGTTGCGCCAAAGACGAATGTCCCTGATGCGGTAAAAGCCCCAAAATAGCGCGCATCAGCGTGGTCTTTCCCGCGCCATTTGGCCCGATCAATCCGACGACTTCGCCCTTTTGTACGGTCAGGGAGACGTCTTGCAACACCGCCCTGCCGCCAAGCGAAACGGAGAGCCCTTTGACAGAGAGCAACGTCATAGCCCTCTCCGCGTGCGATAAATCAGATGCAGGAACAGCGGCGCACCGACCAGTGCCGTCACCACGCCAAGTTTCAGGTCGCGCATGGGTAAAATCACCCGCACAACACTATCCGCCGCCAAAAGCATCACCGCACCTCCAAGGGCTGAGGCCCAGAGAAGCCGCCCGGGACGGGCGCCGACCAAGCCACGCAGCATGTGCGGCACCACAAGGCCGACAAACCCAATCGCGCCCGCAACGGCGGTGGAGGCGCCAACCACACAGGCCGTGCCAAACACCAACAACAGGCGCAGTTGAACAAGGTTGATCCCCATCGCTTGCGCCGCATCTTCACCCAATGTCAGCGCATCAAGCCCCCGGCGCATCATCGCCAACATCCCCAGCCCCAGACCAATCAGCGGCAGCGCCAACCAGACATGGGTCATCGACCGATCAGCCAGAGAACCCATCATCCAAAACACGATGTCATTGGCCGCGAAAGGATTAGGCGACAGGTTCAAAACCAAAGAGGTCAAGGCCCCGGCAAGGGCCGAAATCGCAATGCCCGCAAGGATCAGCGTCAATGACCCGCCGCGAGGGCCCGCCAAAGCCAACACCAAGACCACCCCGATCAATGCGCCCGCCAGCGCCGACAACGGCAGCGCCAGCGTGGCGGTGGCCGCTATGCCAGTTTGGATCGCAATCACCGCGCCCAAAGCCGCTGATCCCGACACGCCGATCAGCCCCGGATCGGCCAATGGATTGCGCAGATAGCCCTGCATCGCCGCCCCTGACATCCCAAGAGCGGCCCCGATCATCAGCGCCAAAAGCGCACGCGGCAGGCGGATTTCACGCATCACCAGCGGTACGGGACCATCGCCGCCAAAGACCAGCGCGCGCAAACTGTCCAGTGGCGCAATGCCTGCCGGGCCGATCATCAAGGCCACGCCAAAAAGCGTCCCCATCAGGATCAAAAGGATCACATAGAGGCGCATCAATCCTCTCCGTTTGTCAGCGTATGGCGCAGGCTTACCATCTGCGCGACCGCGTGCAAAACATAAGGCGTGCCGCAGACCCAATCGCTATCGGACACGCTGGCGTTTGCGCGTCTGTCTTGGGTGGCGCGCAGGGCGGGATGGCTCAGGATATCTTCGGCGCGCGAGCCGCCCGGATAGGGCCGGCTGGTGATCACCGCTTCGGGGGCTTTCATCACCAACACCTCAAGAGGCATGTTGCCGCCCCAGGCATAGGTCGGCTCGTCGGCCAGATTGGTGAACCCTGCCGTGGCCAAGATTTGTCCCGACAGGCTTTGCGCCCCTGAGGTATAGCCGTTGGCCTCATAGAGCACGGCGGTGGGGCTACGACCGCCCTCATTTTGAAAGGCTTTCAAATCCGCGTCATAGGCCGTAATGACCTCTGCGGCTTTGTCCTGTTGGCCCAAAACATCGCCCATCCGCGCGATCTGTGCGGGCACGTCGTCCAGTGTGGTGACAGGCGCGAAAATCTCGACCCGTATGCCCAGACGTTGCAATAAGGCGACGGTGGCGCGAGAAGTATATGCCCCGGCAACCACCAGATCAGGCTGCATCAGATAAATCTCTTCGGCCTGACCGCGGTTGGCGGGATAGGCTTTGGCCTCGTCCGCCATTGCGGACGAGCGCGGATCTGAGGCTAAGAAAGACACCGATTTTAATTGTCCCTGTGCGGCCAGCATCATCGCAAGCTGATCGGTGCACAGGTTCATCGAGACAACGCGTGCGGGGGCCTCCGCGTGCGTCATGACGGGGGCGCTGCATATCAGCACCCCCGACAGAGCGAGACCAAAAATGGCCCTAGAACTGCGCATTGAGCCCGACGTAAACGGCGCGGCCCCGCGTGGCATAGCCCCAAACATCGGTGGTCTCCGCATCAAAGAGATTGTCGACCCGCCCGGTGAGTTGCACATGATCTGTCAGATCATAATGCGCCGCCACATTGACGGTGGTGAAGCTGGGCAGTTTGACCGTTTGATAGCTCCCCCAGTACTGCGTGTCGTAATTGCCCGCCACATGGCGCAGATCGGCCGAAACCGAGCCGCGCCCGCCAAAGGCGTCAAGCGTGCCGCCAAGTGTCAATTCGTGGCGCGGACGGCGGATTTCGACGCTTTTGTCGGGGTTTTCGGCCTCAAGATAGGTGTAGCCTAGACGCAGAGACAGCGCGTCGGTGGCCTCAAGCACACCTGCAATCTCAACGCCGCGTCGATGACTGTTCCCGATCTGGTTGATACTCGTGTAGGTTCCTGGCCCAGTGTTGAGGTCCGTGATCTCATCCTTCAGCCGCTCGTAAAACAGGGTCACATCCACCGTGCCGCGATCGCTAAAAATCGGCAGTTCGACACCGAGATCATAGCTGAGATTGCGCTCGGGTTGCAGGTTCGGGTTCCCAGTATAACCAAAGGCGTCGGCATAGAGTTCGAAATAGGTGGGATTGACCACCCCCTCGCCCGCAGAGCCATGTAAGCGCACACCATTGTCCATGAGATAGGACAGGCCGAGGTTCCATGTTGTCGCATCCTTGAAGACATCGTTGTCGTCGAACCGCGCTCCGGCTTGAACATCAAACCCTGAGGCAAAGCTACCGCGATATTCGAGTGCCACGGATGTTGCCGCGCGGCCATAGGCCGGGTTCGAGCTGCTGTCATCTTCGCGATGTTCCAGCAAAAGGTTCACAAGTTGATCCGCCTGATCCACCGCGCCGTCAATGCCATAGCTGAGCCGGTATTTCACCGCGTCAGTGGTGGTTTTGGTGGTGGCCCCGCCATTGTTTTGCAACTGATTGCGGGTGGTTTCAACGGCCAGACGGTGGGTCAATCGCCCCTCCATCATGCTGTATTCGCCAAAGACGCCAGCAGTCAGCTCATCACGATTGGCATACTGGCTGGGATCATCCATCATATAGCTGTCCGCATCGCTCGCCAGCCAATTTGCGCTGTCATATTCGTAGCGTTCCTCAGAGCGGCGCAGGGTAAAGCCCAGTTTCAGAGCGTCCGTCGCCTGATAATCGCCCGACAGGATCGCGGTGGAGCGCGTCAGCCCGTCCTTTTCACCACCATCGCCCGATTGATCAAAGCCCGGATCATCCATGTGTGACAATGCCAAAGACACACCGCCACGCGCGTCCCTGCGTGCCACAAAGGTGCTTGCGGTGGTGCCGGAACCAACCTCAATGCGACCATTCAGTGTTGTGCCCTCGCCGCCTTTGCGGGTGATGATGTTGATCACACCGGCGGAAGCATTTGAGCCGTAATAGACCGATTGCGGGCCGCGCAGCACTTCGATGCGCTCGATATTGGCGGTTTCCAGACCGCTGAAAATATATTCCCCATCGCCCCCGGCGGCGGCAATGCCGTCGATCAGGACCAGCGTGTGGTTGCCCTCGCCGCCACGCATACGAACTTGGGTCGAACTGGGACCAGAGCCACTGACCGATACACCGGGCAAAGCGCGCAGCGCGTCCTGCACCGTGGTGATGCCGCGATCCTTGATGTCATCTGCGGTCACGACACTGACGGCGCGGCCATATTTTTCGGCGGCAATCGGGGATAGCCCGCCGGTGACGATGATCTCGTCCAAAACGAATGTGTCCTGCGCGACAACCGGCGCGGAGAGTGAGAGCAGGCCAGCGGATGCGGCCAAAACGGTAAAGCGGTTCATGTATATCCCTCGAAAACGCCCCTTGAAGGTCGCGGATGTGAACAATGTCAGTCGAGGGAAAGTGACCCCCCGCAGACGGTGAAATCACCACATGCGGAACGTCCGCAGCCCGGCACGCCCCACGCGTCCGAACAGGGTGAGCACCTTGGCAGGTCTCCTGACTCACGGGTCTTAGCTGGGCCGAACCTTCCCGTCGCCCAATGTGCGACAGTGGCATTTTCCGGCTTCGCTCTCCGCCTACAGTTGCGGGGGCAGTTGTGGACTTGGCACCCATTGGGTGAACCGAACCACATTCCCTTTTAACCGGACGGAGAACCGCCCGGACCAAAGCGGGTTTTTCCTAATGGGAATCATGGGCGCTGTGAAGCCTAAAAACGGGGCTGATCCATGTTTGCGCTCCCACGCCCGTTTGCGTGCAACAGGCTGTTATACGCTAACCAGCATCGTCCAGTGCCACATGTCACGCGAGGCTTGCGACAATCGAAGGCCGCTGTGACAGCCGGTCGACATAGGCCTGAAGGGCAGCCGGAAGCTCGACGCCAATCCGGTCGTGCCATGACAAAAGATAATAGGCGGCAGCATCTGCGATGGTGAACCCGTCGAACAGATAAGGTCCGTCGCCGAGTTGACGGGTGAGGCGATCAAACCCGTCGGTCACAACGCCCTGCCCGTGCTGACGCAACTCCGTCTGAACCGTCGGATCGGAGGTGAATTTCTGCGGCATCATGGCAAACACCGACCCCCGCATATGCAGGCCAGAGACGATATGTTCGGTCAGTTCCATCACACGCACCTCCTGCTCCAACGCTTTGGGCAACAGCGCCGCATCTGGAAAGCGGCGGGCCAGCCAATAGGCAATCACCGGAAATTCGGTCAAAACATCGCCATTCGGCAGCAACAGCGCCGGCACCTTTCCCTTTGGGTTCAGCGCCAGATAGGATGCGCTGCGCTGCGCGCCCTGTTTCAGGTCCGTGACCTCCACCGTGTAGGGGCACCCGATCTGTTCGAGCAGAATACGAATACCCAGTGAGCAGGAGCCCGGAGAATGGAACAGTTTCATTTTGCGCATCCCTATAATTTGACTCTGAGGTAGATCAGGGGCGGAGAAAGGCAAACCAAAGCGTGCCCCTGTCCATCCATCAGACAGTGCACATGCGGTGTTTGCCGTGGGCTGGGCGGTCAATCCGGCAAGGACCCGGCGATTTTATCGGCAAGCTCTGAGAGAGCTGCGGTGAAGGTCTCGCGCGCTTTGCCGGTGCTCATGGCGCTGCGAATCCAGATGATCGAGACACAGCCCAAAACATTGCCGCCCGATCTGATCGGCACGGCAAGCGATGCTGTTTGCGCGCGAAATTCGCCACTGTCGCGGATGGCGACGCCACGTGCGCGGGTCTGTTCAAACAATTGCTCCAACCAGCGCGGTTCCAAAAACGGAACATCCTCAGGATCATTGAGCCGACGCAGATGTTCTAGGATCAAAAGCCGTTCCTCATCCGAACAAAAACTCAGATAGGCCCGCCCCGCCGAGGTGCGCAACACCGGTAATTTATACCCGGTCATGCCCCGGTCAATCGACAGCGGAGACCGGCCATGGGTGGTCTCCTGAATGACCATCGCTGCATTGTTGTAAATGGTCAGATCAAGCGGCCAGACAAGCCGTTGACCATATTCGGCAAACAAAGGCCCCGCCGCCTGTGACAGTTCAGAGGTCAAGGCATAGCCATCGCCCAAAGCGGCGGCAAATCGCGTCACGCGCACATAATTGGAGGTGGCGGAAAAGGCGACATAGCCCAATTCCTCCAACGTTTCCAAAAGCCGGTAGACGGTCGGGCGCGGCAGGTTCAGCGCCTTGGCAATTTCACCGGGTCGGGTTTCGCCCATCCGGTTCACATAGCGCAAAATGGCAAGCCCACGCGCAAGCGCGCGCACGGACCCGCCAGAAGAGGTCGCAGAGGTGTCGGAACCAGAAGCCATCATCGCCTGAGACTGCCACACTCCGACCCTGTGCGTAAGCCTTAGACTTCCGCTTTGACCGGGTTGGACAAAATGCCAACGCCTGACACTTCGACTTCACAAATATCACCGTCTTTCATGAACAGCGGCGGTGTGCGACGCGCGCCAACCCCGCCCGGCGTACCGGAAACAATCACATCGCCGGGCAACAGCGGCAGGATGGTCGAGCAATAGGCAATCAAACGCGGGATCGAACAGACCAGCATATCGAGCGTGGTGTCTTGTACGGTTTCGCCATTCAACCGGGTTTGGAGACGCATTTTGGTGTGATCTTCGATCTCATCCGCCGTCACCATCCACGGGCCAAAACCGCCCGTCCCGGCAAAGGTTTTGCCCGGCATGAATTGATGCGTGTGCTTTTGCCAATCGCGCACGGACCCGTCGTTGTAACAGGCATAGCCCGCCACATAATCCATCGCATCCGCTTCCGAAATGCGGCGGCCCTCTTTGCCGATGATCACGGCGACCTCACCCTCATAGTCGAATTTATCCGATTCAAGCGGTTTGATCAGCGGCGCATTGTGCCCGATCTGCGACCCCTGATAGCGCGCAAAAAGCACCGGGTTCGGGGTTTCTTCGCGGCCGGTTTCCTCGATATGGGCATGATAGTTCAAGCCGACACAGATGATTTTATCCGGGTTCGGGATCACCGGATCATGCGCCACATCGTCAAAGCCATAATCGGCATCCGCAGAGACCAGGGCTGCGGCGGCCGCCATGTCGCCTGTGGCCAAAAAATCGCGTAGCGTCGGCGCGCCAAAGCGTTTGCCGAGATCGACGATGCCAGCCTCAGTGACGAGACCATAAGAGGACGTGCCGTCCTTGGTAAAAGAGCAAAGTTTCATTGGTTCAGACCCGTTCAGGTTGTTGCGTTTCGATAGGATTGGGGAGCACGAGGGCCAAAAGCGCCGTCAGCTCCTCTTTTGTATTGGCCCCGCCCAGCGTGTGGCGGTCGGGGCGAAGCACGGTGGCGCGGGCACCAAGCCGAGCAAGGTGATCCGCGGCGTTTGAGTGGTCCGTTGTGACCAAGGCGACACCGTCGGGCAGGTTCAAACCCTGCGCCACATCGGCCTGGGCGACGACAACGAATTGATGGCGATACACATCATCCATCAACTGCCCGTCGCTCAGGCGCGGTTGACCGAACAAACGCCCGGCGAGGTCGCCAACGCCGATCCCTTCGCCCAAAGGCGGCGCGATGCTGTTCATCCGGGCCGAGCCATCGGCGCCTGGAAAAGCGGCGCGCAGGGCGGCTTCGGTGCCCGCAGTGTTGATCAACCCGCCCAACCGCACGGCGGTTTGGATATACTCGCGGGCATTGGGTTTGCGCTCACTTTCATAGCTGTCCAGCAATGCCTCTGCGGCCTTGCCCGTGACTTTACCCTGACAAATCAACGCCAATTTCCAGTACAGATTGGCGACATCGCGGGTGCCCGCACACATGCCCTGCCCCATGAACGGCGGGGTTTGGTGACAGGCATCACCGGCCAACAAAAGCCGCCCCTTGCGCCACTCATCCGCAACGAGAGAGTGGAACACATAGACCGCTGTGCGCTCCAAATCGGCATCCTCGGGCGTCAACCAATCGACAAGCAACGCCCACACCCGCTCCGGTTTGGAAATCTCATTTGTATCCTCATCGGGCTTGACCGTGATTTCCCACCGCCGCCGCATCCCCGGCACCCGCACATAGGTGGCGGGACGATCAGGGCGGCAATATTGGATCGAATGATCGCCGAGCTCGGGCTTGTCCTGTTTCAGGATCGCATCGACCACCAGCCAACGTTCGTGAAATCCGTAATCCTCCATCCCGGTCTCAATATAGCGCCGCACCAGCGAGCGCGCGCCGTCACAACCGACCACATAGCTTGCGGTGACGCGCTCAACCTTGCCGCAGGACATGTCTTCGAACCGCAGTTCCACCACATCGCCTTGATCCGCAATGTTAAACACATCGCAGCGGGTGCGAATGGTGACCTCTTTGCGGACGGTCAGACTGGTGCGCAGCACCTCTTCGAGATCGGGCTGGTGAAAGCGGAAATTCGAGCGCCAACCTTGCGGCCCTTCGCCCTGTGGGCGCGGCCAATCCAGCAAAAGTTTGCCGTCAGCATCGACAAATTGCATCCCCGGATGCAGCGCCGTTTTGGGTTCCATTTCGTCGGCGATGCCGATCCACTGAAACACCCGCATCACTTCGGCGTCAAAATGCACCGCGCGCGGTAGGTGATAGGCCGCGCTTTCGCGATCCAAAACCAGCGTTTTTACCCCGCATTGACCCAAAAGATGAGCCAAAGTTGCGCCCGCAGGGCCATAGCCCACGATGGCGACATCATAGTGTTCCATAGTTATTTTCCCTGTTTGGTCAGTTCGCCGAAAAGCCATGGGCAATCGGCCACGGGTGGCGCACGCCGGCCCCGTGCAGCAGCATCCAGACGCATATCGCGCAGGCGTTTGCGCCCACCTTCTTCGGTGAGATAAAGCCGTTCATGGCCCCAAAAACTCGGGCCATCATGGGTCTGATGCGGCTCCCATGTGTCCGGCTCAATCAACCGCCCGCCCCAGCCGTTTTCGACAAAAAAGCCGGAGGGCGAATGGGCGTAGTAGGAGGTCATGTAATCATTGGTGTGACGGCCCAGTGTGTAGGCGACACGACCCTCCTCCATCTGCGCCAAATCATAGCCTTGGCCCAGATCATCGAGATTTTGGAATTCGACCATGAAATGGTGAAAGCCAAGCTGCCCCGAGCCGACCATGGCAAAGGAATGGTGGCGATTGTTGAGGTGAAAAAAGTACAAACCGTAAGGTTCCAACCCGTAATCCGAGACGTGAAAGTCCAACAGATCACGGTAAAACGGCATCATCACGTCGATGTCTTTGACGTGCAGCACGGCGTGCCCCATGCCCAAAGGCCCGGTCATAAAGCCGTCAATCGGACGCCCCGGCACAAACGGATCGGTGGCAATCATCGGTTTGTAAAACAGCTCAACCCGGTTGCCACCCGGATCTTTGAACCAAATCATGTCTTCGACAAACCGACGATCCGCGAGTTCTTTTGTGGCCATCGTGACGGCCACGCCAGCGGCATCCAGACGAGCGGCGTAGGCTTGCAAATCCTCTTTGGCTGCGACCTCGAACCCCAGAAACGCCAGCGTTTCACCGGGTTCGTCAGAGACCAAAAGCCGCTGAACCTTGTCATCCATGCGAAACGCCACGGCTTTGCCGCCACGGTCGATCTTTTGCATGCCCAGCAGTTTGCCGGCAAAATCTCCCCAGTCGTCGAGCTTGTCAGAGCGCACACCGAGATAGCCCAGAGCAATAATTGCCATGGTGTTCTCCATCATTTGTTCAGGAATACCTCATTTTATAGGCGAAATGGCCCAATCCCGAGGTGTCATCTCCGCCCGTCCGCAGTGTGGACAGACGGAGAGAAGATCAGCGCGCAGAAACCTCGCGCGCGCGGGTCAGCACAGCTTCGGCTGCTGCCGGATCGGCCTGCTCGGCCACCCATTTGGCCGGAGCCTCCGCCAATGCCGCATCCCATGCCGCGTGGCCTGCCTCATCGAGTTCGACAAAGGTGACTTCACCCGCCGCCCGAAACGCCGCTTCGACCTCGGCATCGGTTTGATCGACGACGGAAGCAATCCATTCGGCCGTGGCACGCCCGGACATCTCATCCAGCACGGCTTTGTCCGCGTCCGACAGGCCCTCATAGGTGCGTTTGTTCATCAAAACGGCCATGGGCGAGGAGGTGAAACGCGCGGTGGTGATATAGGGAGCCACTTCGTTCAGCCGGAAGGTGCGGTACGCATCCATCACCCACACCGCGCCAGACACCACACCGCGTTCGAGGTTTTCATAGACCTGCGGTGCCGGAATAGACACGCCTGACGCGCCCAGAAGATCAAACAGGGTCGAACCAAATTTCGACGGGGTCCGCAGTTTCAAACCGTTGAGATCGGCAGGCGTGGCGGCAGCAGCGTCCGTCATGAAAAAGCGGTAGCCCGGCGTGGTGAACAGAGCGATCACTTTGTAATCGGCATATTCCGCGCTCAATGCGCCGTCCTCGGCCAGCGTGTTGAGGATCTCGGTGCCCTGCGCCGACGTTTCAACAAGTCCCGGCACTTCGACCACGCCCGTCATCGCAAACAGACCCGGCGTGTAGGTCGGCACGACCAGCGCCACATCAGCCACGCCCGCCTTGACCAATTCCGCCTGTGCTGGCGGTGCACCAAGGATGGAGCCGGGATAGAGTTTGAAGGACGCGCCTTTGGACAGCTTCGGGTTGACCTCGTCGATCCAGGCTTGCAGCACTTTTGACGAATAGAACCCCTGTGCCGGCTCAAAAGACGACACACGCATTTCGCGCGCCTGCGCCATCGACGCGGTAAAAGAGACACCTAGGGCCAGCGCCACAGTGGTGGCTTTGAGTAGAGTTTTGATCATAGTTTCCTCCCGTTTTTCTGATCAGATCGCATGATAGGGCAGCCAGATGACAAGCGCGGGCAGAGCGATGATGATCCCCACGCGAATGAAATCAGCGATGACAAATGGGGCCGCCCCTTTCCAAAGCTCGGTGAGCTTGACGTCCGGTGCGACGGTTTTAAGGACAAAAAGATTCATGCCGACGGGCGGGGTAATCAGCCCCATTTCCACCACCATCACGGCGAAAATCCCGAACCACACAAGGTCGATTCCTGCCGCCTGCGCCACGGGCACAAACAACGGCACGGTGAGCAACAACATCGCCAGACTGTCCATCAACGTGCCCAAAACCAGATAGATTGCCAGCATCAACAAGATCACCAAAAGCGGTTGATCCAAAATGCCGGAAAACAGGCCAGAGAGGGAAAAGGGCAGGCCAGAGAGGGCAAGGAAAAAGTTGAACAGGTTCGCCCCGATCAACACCAGATAGAGCGCACCACAGGTCATCGCCGTGTCCATGATCGCGGACATGAAGCCCTCAAAGGACAACCGCCGCGCCAGCAATCCATAGGCCAGAACCACGGCGGCCCCGATGGCGGCGGTTTCATTGGCGGTGAACACGCCTGAATAAAGTCCGCCCATGATCAGGCCAAAAATACCAACCGGGGGCAGCAATTCTTTGATCGCGCTGCGCCGCTCTGGCCCTTCGGCCCGCACCCGTTGAGGCGCCACAGACCAACCCATCCAAATCGGCACCCAAATCGCCAAACAGTAGAGCAGAACTGCCAAAAAGATCGGTCCGGCCGTGGCCAAAAGCAGGTCCCGAATGGATTGTTCGGCGATGAAAGCATAGATCACCAACACCGTTGACGGTGGGATCAAAATACCAAGTGTCCCTCCTGCGGCCACCGACCCGGCGGAAAGCGAGCGCGAATATCCGGCGGCTTTCATCTCCGGCAAGGCGATCCGGCCCATGGTCGCGGTGGTGGCCAAGGACGATCCCGAGATCATCCCAAATCCCGCCGACGCGCCAATCGTCGCAAGAGCAAGCCCGCCACGACGGTGGCCGATCAGCACGGACATGGAGTGATAGAGTTTCGTGGACAAGCCACTGCGCGCGGCCAAATTGCCCATCATCACAAACAGCGGCAACATGGTCAGCGTGTAGTTGGTCAGACTGTCCCATGTCGTCGTCGCGCCAATCGTCATGGCACCGGGCAAGCCGATGATCATCGCCGATCCAAGCACACCGACAAGACCAAGGGCCACAGCCACAGGCACTTCGAGAAAGATCATCACGATCGCGGCAAAGAACCCCATGCCGCCTAAGAGCATCCCACTCATCACCAATCCTTCTCATTTTTCACGGAGAACCAGAGCGCCGCGACGGCGGCGACAAGAGCGGCCAAAAGGGTCAATGTCACCACCATCAGGGCCATCGGCACTGGCACGCCCAAATCAGCAGTGGTTTCAGGAGAGCCCAGTTTGGACAGGGTGTTTTCGGCCAAAATCCAAAACAACAGCCCGGCAAAAATGAGCGAAGCGATACTGCCGACAACGCCCAAAGGCCGGGTGAACCGGTTGGGCGACAGTTCGGACAACAGCTTGGCCGTCACATGGGTCCGTTTCGCGTAACAGACCGGCATCGACAGCAACGCCCCCAAGCCGATGGACAGGGATGTCAATTCAATGGCAGCGGGCACATTGAGCCCCGCCACTGCGCGCAAAACCACATCGGTCACGGTCACCCCAGCTCCAAACAGAAAGCAGGATGCGGCGGCCGCCAAGAAGAGGTTTGATATGTGCTTTTTATGTTGTCCGTTGATCATTCTGCACGCCCTTTAGAGCTTTTATGTGCAGCAAAAATCCATCCCCTGCGCTGTCGCGCAAAGGGAAATCTGTGCGTTTCCACGGCGTTCCTCCCAACGCTAAGTCATCGGGAGACTATAAGTCGCGCCGGCGTGGGAAAACAGGCTCACCAACAAGGCGTCCATCAGGCGGACAGGTGTGGCAGGCCTATGATCGCACGCGGCGGGCGCTTCCGCTGCACCCGCCTTTGACGGTTATGTGGCCGGACTGTCCGCGCGTTGTTTCAAACGAAAGCGTTGGATCTTACCGCTTTCCGTTTTTGGCAAAGCCGTGGTGAAAACCACCGAGCGTGGGTATTTATAGGGCGCAACGGTCGCCTTGACGAACTCCTGTAATTCCATGGCGGTGCTGTCAGTCGCGGCCACGCCATCGCGCAGCACGACATGCGCCTGTACGATCGCACCGCGGGCCTCATCGGGGACACCAATCACCCCGCATTCCAACACATCCGGGTGCGCCAGCAAGGCGGATTCAACTTCGGGACCCGCGATGTTGTACCCGGACGACACAATCATATCGTCTGAGCGCGAGGCAAAGTGGAAGACCCCGGCATCATCTTGGATGAAAATATCGCCGGGGAGATTCCACCCATCGCGCACGAATTTTGTCTGTCGCTCATCATCCAAGTAACGACAGCCCACCGGACCTTTCACGGCCAAATGACCGGGCGTGCCCCGCGGGACCTCGTTCATTTCATCATCAACAATTCTTGCAATATAGCCCGTAAGTGGCGTGCCAGTGGAGCCGGGTTGTGCAGACCCAAATCGGTTCGACATGTAGATGTGAAGCAACTCGGTTCCGCCAATGCCATCAAGGATTTCGCGGCCCGTTTTATTGACCCAAGCCTCAAAGACCGGCGGGGGCAAAGTTTCTCCGGCAGAAACCGCGCAGCGCAAACTGGACAGGTCGGCCCCGTCTTCCATCGCCAAAAGCATGGCACGATAGGCGGTGGGTGCTGTAAAACAGATCGTGGCCTGATGCCGCTCAATGATCTCGATCAACTGCGCGGGCCCGGCCTGTTCAAGCAAGACCGCCGAGGCCCCAAAGCGCAGCGGAAAGATTGCCAATCCGCCAAGACCAAAGGTGAACGCCAAAGGGGGTGAGCCGACGAAAATGTCTTCGGGCTGCACATTGAGCACCTCTTTGGCATAGGCATCCGCGATCACCAAAAGGTCTCGGTGAAAATGCATCGTCGCCTTGGGCACGCCGGTGGACCCGGAGGTGAA